>CADEDX010000130.1 GCA_902826195.1 uncultured Bradyrhizobium sp.
AAACGCAGATCAAGGAATTCGACAAGTTCCCAACGCTGGATCAGCTCCCGCTTTGGGGTTTCGACGGTTCGTCCACGATGCAGGCCGAGGGCCACAGCTCCGATTGCGTGCTGAAGCCGGTCGCAGTCTATCCCGACGCGGCGCGCGAAGATGGCGCGCTTGTCATGTGCGAAGTGATGATGCCCGATGGCGTGACCCCGCACGCCTCCAACAAGCGCGCAACGATCCTCGACGATGAAGGCGCCTGGTTTGGTTTCGAGCAGGAATATTTCTTCTACAAGGACGGCCGTCCGCTCGGCTTCCCGTCCGACGGCTATCCGGCCCCGCAGGGTCCGTACTACACCGGCGTCGGCTACTCGAATGTCGGTTCGGTCGCCCGCAAGATCGTAGAAGAGCACCTCAATCTCTGTCTCGCCGCCGGCATCAACCACGAAGGCATCAATGCCGAAGTGGCGAAGGGCCAGTGGGAATTCCAGATCTTCGGCAAGGGCTCCAAGAAGGCCGCTGACGAAATGTGGATGGCTCGCTATCTGTTGCTGCGCCTGACCGAATCCTACGGCATCGACATCGAGTTCCACTGCAAGCCGCTCGGCGACACCGACTGGAACGGGTCCGGCATGCACGCCAACTTCTCGACCAAGTTCATGCGCGAAGTCGGCGGCAAGGACTACTTTGAGAAGCTGATGGCGGCCTTCGACAAGAACCTGATGGACCACATTGCGGTCTACGGGCCTGACAACGACAAGCGCCTGACCGGCAAGCACGAGACCGCGCCCTGGAACAAGTTCAGCTACGGCGTGGCGGACCGCGGCGCCTCGATTCGCGTGCCGCACTCGTTCGTCAAGAACGACTACAAGGGCTATCTGGAAGACCGCCGCCCGAACTCGCAAGGCGACCCCTACCAGATCGCGTCCCAGATCCTGAAGACCATCGCTGAAGTTCCGACCGCCAAGGCGGCCGCGGCCTAAGCGAAGCGATACCACCCCGCGGCCCCCCGGGTTGCACAGATGATCCGCCATGGCGAAACCGCCCTGGCGGATCATTGCATTTTAACGACATCAGAAGATGCCACCTCTGGTTTGATTCAATTGCGCCGGTTGAAAGCCGTTTCCCCGCGCTGTGAACCGCGCTAGACAACGCCCTTCCTAGCGTTTTCAAGCGAATTGGCGGCCGGTTCGCGTGAAGGAAACGCGTCGAAACAAGAATCCAGGGTTTCGGTTCTCTATTGGAACCGAAGCTTGGGGTTTGCCGGGGACGCGGCATTGTTTGAAGGTTTCTACAAGGTCAGGTTTCAGCTTGGCGCTGCGGTCGGCCGCAGCGTCATGTATGCACGCGACGGCAGGATGCTGGGCGGCAATTCGGCCTTTGCCCACATCGGCACCTACGAAAAGCACGACGACGGCGTCGACATCGTGATCCAGACCGTCCGTCACAACCCCGACCCGAATTACGGTGCGATGGCCGGCACCGACGATGCGACCCTGCTGGCGACGGGCAGGGCTGACGGAGACCTTTATCGCTTTGAGGGCAGCCTGAAGGAACTACCCGGCGTCGCCTTTCATTCGGTGATGATACCGATCAAGCAGGATGCCGTTCCGATCGCCGGTGGTGTCGGCGAGGGCGGCGTCGTCAATGGCCTCTATTCCATTCACATCCGCATGCTTGACGGCGTCGAGGGCGGCCTGACCGGTGTCATGCTGCTCAATGACGGCCGCATCCTCGGCGGCGACGCCTCGTTCTACTATGTCGGCTCCTACACCTCGGAGAACGGCCGCTGGAAGGGACAGATCCTGAATCAGGAGCACACGGCGGCGATGGGGGAGAACCCCATCTTCGGCGGGCGTGAAGTCGGCATCGGGTTTTCCGGCACCTGCGACAGGGAAGGCGCGTTGCTGGAGGCAACCGCGCTCGCCGGCAAGCGCAGCCTGCGCATGACCGCCGTGCTCAAGCTGATGCATCGGGTCTAGCTGTGATGAGTGATACCATCCGCGTGCTGTCCACGCTGGCGCTGAAGGGCGCGGTGCCCGCGTTGGCGGACCAGTATCGCGCCGCCGGCGGCGTGCGCATCGATGCTGATTTCGCGCCGACCCTGGCGCTATTGACCCGGCTGCGCGCGGGCGAGGCGGCTGATGTCGTGATCCTGACCCGCGAGGGGCTGGACGAGATCGCGCGCGAGGGGCAGGTGGCTGCCGACAGTTGTGTCGACCTCGCGCGCTCCTGGGTCGGCATCGCCGTCAAAGCGGGCGCGCCGCATCCCGATATCGCGACCGAGGCCGCGCTGCGCGCAGCCTTGCTCGGGGCGCGCGCGGTGTCCTATTCGCGGCTCGGCGCCAGCGGCATCCTGTTCGCAAAACTGATCGAACAGCTCGGCATCGCTTCCGACATCAATGCCAAGGCGGTGATCATCCAGCAGGGTTTTACCGCGGAAAAGCTCGTGACTGGACAGGCCGATCTTGCGGTCCAGCAGATCAGCGAATTGAAGCAGATCGACGGCATCGAGGTGGTAGGCCCCATTCCGCACGAACTGCAAACGCCTGCGGTGTTTTCTGCAGGCCGCATGGCGGCGACGTCAAGGCCGGATGAAGCGGATCGGCTGCTGCGGTTTCTCGCTTCGCCCGAGGTCGCGCCGGCGTTGCGTGCGAGCGGGCTGGAGCCATGAACCTTACTCCCTGATCAATACGACGCCGGCGATCAGGAGCGCCGCGCCGGCGAGCCGCGCGGCGCCGATAGGGTGTGGCGTCAGCCCGAACGCGCCGAAATGATCGAGCGTGACGGCGGCGAGCACCTGGCCTGCGATGACGAGTGCGAACAGCGTCGCGGCGCCGAGCAAGGGCAGCAGCAGGATCACGAGCAGGATGAAGGCGCCGCCGAACACGCCGCCCGACCATGCGTACCACGGCACATCCGCGATCGTTTTCCAGGAAGGAATGCGTTCGCGGAGCGCGATCACCGTCACGATCATGGTGAGCAGGCCGACGGCATAGCTGACCAGCGCCGCCCAGGCCGGTGAATTCAACGCGGTGCGCAAATTGCCATTGAGCACCTGCTGGGTTGCGACGCTGACGCCGGCGCCGAGCGCAAGGAGATAGAGAAGGAAATGCTGCATGAAGGCTCCGCTGTTTCCGCGCCGACTGCACGATCGGGCCGCAAGGAGACAACGCCAGCGGCTGGATCGGAACAAGAGGATTGGTCCCCCGATTATGACGAAGGGGGTCGCCAACCAAGCTGAGCCTGCATGATCCGAAAATTGCCGTCCGGCGAATATCGGCTCTATTCCCGCAAAATTAATCCGAAAACCGGCAAGCGCCGCAACCTCGGCAGATTCAGGTCGCGTGCAGCCACCAGGAGCACACGCCGGCCAAGGGCGAAAACCCCGTGTTCGGCGGCCATGAGGTCGGCATCGGCTTTACCGGCACCTGCGACGAGGCGGGTGCCGAACACGGGGCATCACGCTGGCGGGCAAGCACAGCCTGCGGCTGGCGGCCACGCTGAAGCTGATGCGGCCGGCATAGCTGCCCTTTTGGGCGGTGTCAGCCGGCGGAACCGCTTCCACAAGCGCGCCGGATGTCCTAAGCAGCGGCCGAAAACGAATTGTTCCTTTCAGGCCCCAATGATCCGTCTCGATAACGTCAGCAAGCAAGTCGGCCACCAGATCCTCTTCATTGAAGCCTCCGCGGCCCTTCAGAAGGGCGAGAAGATCGGCCTCGTCGGGCCGAACGGGGCCGGCAAGACCACGCTATTCCGGATGATTTCGGGCCAGGAACTGCCCGACGAGGGCCAGGTCTCGCTCGATCGCGGCATTACCATCGGCTATTTCAGCCAGGACGTCGGTGAGATGTCGGGCTGCAGCGCGGTGGCCGAGGTCATGGACGGGGCGGGGCCCGTCAGCGTGGTGGCGGCCGAGTTGCGCGAGCTGGAGGCCGCGATGGCCGATCCTGATCGCGCCGATGAGATGGATGAGATCATCGCGCGCTATGGCGAGGTCCAGCATCGTTTTGAGGAACTCGACGGCTATGCGCTCGACGGCCGCGCGCGCGAGGCGCTGTCGGGCCTCGGCTTCAGCCAGGAAATGATGGAGGGCGACGTCGGCGCGCTGTCGGGCGGCTGGAAGATGCGGGTGGCGCTGGCGCGCATCCTCCTGATGCGGCCCGACGTGATGCTGCTGGACGAGCCGAGCAACCATCTGGATCTCGAAAGCCTGATCTGGCTCGAGCAGTTTTTGAAGGGGTACGAAGGCGCGCTCCTAATGACGTCGCATGACCGCGAGTTCATCAACCGCATCATCAACAAGGTGGTCGAGATCGACGGCGGCACGCTGACCACCTATTCCGGCAATTACGAGTTCTACGAGGCGCAGCGGGCGCTGAACGAAAAACAGCAGCAGGCGCAGTTCGAGCGCCAGCAGGCGATGCTGGCCAAGGAGATCAAGTTCATCGAGCGCTTCAAGGCGCGTGCTTCGCATGCCGCCCAGGTGCAGAGCCGGGTCAAGAAGCTCGACAAGATCGAGCGCGTGGAGCCGCCGAAACGCCGCCAGTCGGTGGCGTTCGAATTCCTGCCGGCGCCGCGCTCGGGCGAGGACGTTGTCAGCCTGAAGAACGTTCACAAGGGCTATGGCGGCCGCCCAATCTATCAGGGACTCGACTTCATGATCCGCCGCAAGGAGCGGTGGTGCGTGATGGGCATCAACGGCGCCGGCAAGTCGACGCTGCTGAAGCTGGTGGCCGGTTCGACCGAGCCCGACGACGGCACGGTGGCAATCGGCGGCAGCGTCAAAATGGGCTATTTCGCCCAGCACGCCATGGACCTGCTCGACGGCGAACGGACCGTGTTTCAGTGGCTGGAAGATTCATTTCCGCAAGCAGGCCAGGGCAGCCTGCGCGCGCTGGCCGGCTGCTTCGGATTCTCCGGCGACGACGTCGAGAAGAAATGCCGGGTGCTCTCCGGCGGCGAGAAGGCGCGGCTGGTGATGGCGCATATGCTGTTCGACCCGCCGAACTTTCTGGTGCTGGACGAGCCGACCAACCACCTTGATCTCGCGACCAAGGAAATGCTGATCAACGCGCTCTCGGAGTTCGAGGGCACCATGCTGTTCGTTTCCCACGACCGGCATTTTCTGGCCGCGCTCTCCAACCGCGTGCTGGAGCTGACGCCGGAAGGGCCGCATCTGTTTGGCGGCGGCTATACCGAATATGTCGCGCGCACCGGACAGGAAGCACCGGGGTTGCGGAGTTAGCGTAGCAGCCGTAGCCCGACGAGCGCAGCGATATCCGGACACTTCGGCTAACGGAGAGAATCCCGGATGTCGCTTCGCTCCGGGCTGCGGGACTACCTGCGCACAAGCGGGGCGATCGTTTCGATCTCGTTGGTCCAGATGCCGCCGGAATAGTCTTGCGGCAACAGCGCCAGTTGCTCTGATGTATCGATGCTGGTCGAGAACTCGCCACCGCGATAGGGTCCGAGTACGAAGACGTCGCTGCCGGCCGCCTGCATGCGGTTGAGGAAGCGGTCAGGCCAACCCCACAGCCACGGGGCGACGTTTATCGGCAGCATGATCATCGCGTTACGGCACGCTTTCGGCACCACGCCGCTCCAGCCATAGCCGATATAGCCGAGCAGGCAGCCGTTGATGGCCGCGCGCGAGATCGTGCGGATATCAGGCATGAGCTGGCGCACGATTTCGACCGGTTCATCTCCGCCATAGACCATGATCCGGGCCCGGCGTTCGGCGGGAAGCTTGCCCAACACGGCCGCCAGTTTCTCGCCCTCGCTGGCGTCGCGGCTCTTCACGTTGATCAGGAGCCGCTCTTTCGGAAAAGCCTCCAGCACCTCGGCGAGCGTCGGCATCAGGCTGCCGATGCCATTGCTGCGAAACGGGAAGGCCTTGCCGCCATCGGACGTGTAGCCGTAGCCGATGTCGAGTTTCTTCAAATAGGCCATTGAATGCTCGCGGGTCACGCCATGGCCGTCGGTGCGGCAATCCAGCGTCCAGTCGTGAAACACCGCGAATTCGACGTCCGTGGTCGGATGAACGTCGAGCTCGACGATGTCTGCGCCGGCGGCGAAGCCGGCCCGCATCGAACCAATCGTGTTCTCCAGATAATCGTGGCCGGATGGCAGCATCCGCGCGGCCGTGCAGGTGTCGTTCTTCAGGTCGAGTTCGTCAAAGCGCTGGGCAATGCCGCGATGCGCGAGTAGCACCGGCGCGCCTTCGCGATGCGCGGCGAGACGATTGGTGTTGTTGGCATAGATGGCGGCGAGGACGACGAAGGCCACCGCGGCGAATTTGAGCTTCCTCTTCAAGGCCCCGGCTCCGGGTCAAGGACGCCCTCGCTAGTGGGCCTTTCTGGTCGATTTGCGGCGAAGCGCAGCGCGGGCGGAAACGCATGGCGCCACAACTTGGGCGCGGCTTGTCGGCGTTGGGTCTGCCCTTTACGCTACTTTGAAAAAGGGGAGCGAAAACGACCATGAAGCAGCTCAGGATCGGCGACATCACCATCGACGCGGTCATTGAACGGGAGGGGCCGTGGCGGCGGCCGCAGGATTTCTTCCCGGCCTATGACGACGCCGTGTTCAAGCATCATCTGCCCGGCATGGAGCCGGAGGTGTACGACAGCGCACTCGGGATGATGGTGATCACCTACCAGACCTTTGTGGTGCGCACGCCGCGCTATACCATTTTGGTCGACACCTGCACCGGCGAGGACAAGGGCCATCCGCCGCCGTTCGATTTCCCCGGCAAGAAGCGCTGGCGCAACGAATTGTTCGCGCTCGGCATCTCCTACGAGCAAATCGACTACGTGTTCTGCACCCACCTGCACATCGACCATACCGGCTGGAATACCACGCTGCGCGACGGCCGCTGGGTGCCGACGTTTCCCAATGCCAAATACATATTTCACAAGAGGGAATATGCGGCGTGGGAGGCCGAGAATGCCAAGGGCGCCAACCCGCCGGGGACGGTGTTTCGCGACAATTGTCTGCCGATCGTCGAGGCGGGGCAGGCCGTGCTGGTCGACGACGATTACGCGCTCGACGATACCGTGACCCTCACGCCGACGCCGGGGCATTCGCCGTGCCATTGCTGCATCAATATCTTCTCAAAGGGCAAGCGCGCGGTGGTGGCCGGCGATCTCATGCATCACTCGATCCAGTGCCGCGAGCCGGAATGGTCGGCGAAGCCCGACTGGGACCCGAAGCAATCGGCGGTCTCGCGGCGAAAATTTTTTGCGTCCGTCGCCGGCACCGACACGCTGATCCTGCCGGTGCATTTTCCGACGCCGACGGTCGGCCTGATCACGGCTGACGGCGATCGTTTCGACTATCGCTTCAAGCGGGACTAGATGAAATGTCCGACAGCACCGCCTATGACTTCATTGTTGTCGGCGCCGGCTCGGCCGGCGCCGTGGTCGCAAGCCGCTTGAGCGAGAGCGGCCTCTATCGCGTATTGCTGCTGGAGGCCGGCACCAAGGGATCCAACCATTTCTGGGCGCGCGTGCCGGTCGGCACCTCGAAAATGATCGACGATCCCGCGGTGAACTGGTGCTACAAGTCCGAGCCCGATGAGGGCTCGGGCGGGCGCCGCATCGATGTGCCGCGCGGCAAGATGATGGGCGGCTCGAGTTCGATCAACGGCATGGTCTACATGCGCGGCCAGGCGCAGGACTACGACCATTGGGCCCAGCTCGGCAATCGCGGCTGGAGCTATCAGGACGTGCTGCCGATCTTCCAGCGTATGGAGCGCTATGAAGGCGGCTCCGACAAGTTTCGCGGCCGCAACGGTCTGCTGCGCGTCAATGATACGCCGCGCAACAAGGTGCCGCTGCTCGAAAAGATCATCGAGGCCGCCGGAGGGATCGGGCTTCCGTTCAACTCGGACCAGAACGGCGAGACCCAGGAAGGCATCGGCATGTCGCAGGTGACGATATCAGGCGGCAAGCGACAGAGCTCGGCCGTTTGCTATCTCGATCCGGCACGGGATCGGAAAAATCTCGTCATCGAGCAGGGTGCGATGGCGGAGACGTTGATCCTGGAAGGCAAGCGCTGCGTCGGCGTGCGCTACTCGGTTGGTGGCGTGCGTCGCGAGGCGAGGGCATCGCGCGAGGTGATCGTGTCCGGCGGATCGATCAACTCGCCAAAACTGCTGGAGCTTTCCGGCATCGGTCAGTCCGAATTGCTGCGCTCGGTCGGCATCACGCCGGTGCATGAGCTGCGCGGCGTGGGCGAGAATCTGCGCGATCACTACTCGCCGCGGCTGAAGTTTGCGATTGCAGCGCGCAACATGACGTTCAACGACAATGCGCGGGGCTGGCGGCTGGCGCGCGAGGCGGTGAAATACGCGCTGTTCGGTACTGGATTCTTGGCCTCGACCGCCGTGCCGGTCCGAATGTATTTCCGCACCCGCGAAGGATTGGAGACGCCGGACGCGACCATCTCCATCCTGCCTTTTCTCTATGAAATGGTCGGGCGCCAGCGCCGCATCGCCAAACGGCAGGGCATCACGATGAACGCCAACGTATTGCGTTCGGAAAGTACCGGGTCGATCCACATCAAGTCGTCCGATCCCGCAGTTCCGCCCGCGATCCACTTCAACTTCCTGTCGACCGAGCATGACCGGGCCGGCATCGTGGCTGTCATCCGCAAGGGGCGCGAGCTGATGGCAACATCGCCCTTGAAGGAAATCACCGGCGAGGAGATCGCGCCAGGCGCCAAATTGCAGAGCGACGCGGAGTTGCTCGAATGGGTGCGCAACAACGCCGAGACCACCTATCACCCGGTCGGAACCTGCAAGATGGGATCGGATCCGCTGGCCGTGGTCGACCGCGAATTGCGCGTGCACGGCATCGAGGGCTTGCGCGTGGCCGATGCCTCGATCATGCCGACGCTGACCAGCGGCAACACCAATGCGCCGGCGATCATGATCGGCGAGAAGTGCGCCGAGATGGTGCTGGCCTCCGCCGCGGCCCGCAAGGCCGCCGCTTAGCAATCGAGAGGGCATGGAATTGCAACGGATGGACTTCGAGACGCTGGTTCAGACCCGCAAGAGCGTGCGCGGGTTCAAGAAGGAGCCGGTCGCCCGCGCCGTGATCGAGGAAATCATCGAGGTCGCCAAGCGCGCGCCGTCGTCGATGAACACGCAGCCCTGGCATATCCATGTGCTGACCGGCGAGCCGCTGGAGCAGCTGCGCCGGCGCAACATGGAGGAGATGGCTGGCGGCGCCAAGGTGAAGCGCGACATCATCAGCCATGGCGAGTACCAGGGCGTTCATCGCGGCCGGCAGGTCGACATCGCCAAAAAGCTGTTCGCGGTGATGGGCATTGCGCGCGACGACAAGCCGATGCGGCAGAACTGGGTGCTGCGCGGTTTTCGGCAGTTCGACGCGCCGGTCTCGCTGGTCCTGACCTATGACCGGGTGCTGGATCCCGGTGCGGTCTGCCACTTCGACCTCGGTGCGCTGTGCTACGGACTGGTGCTGGCGGCGTGGGATCGCGGCCTCGGCAGCGTCATCAACGGGCAGGGCATCATGCGCTCGGATATCGTGCGCGAGATTGCCAATATCCCGGAAGAAGAAGTGATCATGACCTGCGTCGCGATGGGCTATCCCGACGACAGTTTTCCCGCCAACGCCGTTCGCTCCGATCGCGCGGCGAACGGCGATTTCGTTCGCTATGTCGGCTTCGCCGATTAAAAGGCTTGTTGATGAGTACCGATGAAGAAACTGGAATGATCCGCGAGACGGTCGCGAAATTCGTCGACCGCGAGCTGATCCCACTCGAACCGCACTATTTAAAGTCCAAACTGCCCTGCTCCGATCATCCGCACGTGACTGTCGAGCAAAAAGAGCGGCTGCGAACCGTGTCGAAGGATCTGGGTCTGTGGGGTCTCGACGCGCCCGAGGACCTCGGCGGTCATGACCTGCCGACCCGCACCATGGCCGCGGTCCACGAGGAGCTGGGCCGGACCTGCGTGCCGTTCATCCTTCCGCCGGACTCGCCCAACCTGCGGATGCTGCAGGCGGTCGGGACCGAGGGGCAGAAGCGAAAATACATGCAGCCCTATATTGAGGGGCGGATGGTCTCGGCGATCGCGATTTCCGAGCCGGGCGCCGGCGGCGATCCCGCGGGCATGAAGACCCGCGCGGTGCAGGAGGGCGACCAGTGGGTGCTCAACGGCCGCAAGATCTGGATCACCAACGCGCGGGCTGCCGATTTCATCATCGTCATGGCCCGCGTCGGCAACGACGCCCGGCAGGGCGGCATCACCTCCTTCATCGTCGAGAAGGGAACGCCGGGCTTTATCATCGAGCGCGAGATCCCGATGCTGGGCGGCGAGTCGACCTACGAGATAGTGTTCGAGGATTGTCGTATCCCGAAAGACTCCGTGCTCGGTGAAATCGGCAAGGGCTATGCGCCGATGCAGTTGCGGCTGCGCACGCGGCGGCTCGAGATGGGTTCGACCTGCATCGGCATCGCGCGGCGGGCGCTCGACATGCTGTGCGAACACGCCATGCAACGCGAAACCTTTGGCGTCAAGCTGGCCGAGCGGCAAGCGATCCAGTGGTGGGTCGCCGATATCTCGACGCGCATTCATGCCTGCAGGCTGATGGTGCGCGATGCCGCCGACAAGACCGACCGTGGCGAGGACATCAAGCGCGAAGCCTCGATGATCAAGGTGTTCGCGACCGAAATGGCCTATGAGGCCTGCGACCACGCCATGCAGACCCTGGGTGCGCTCGGGATGACGCTGGAAATTCCGCTCAACGCGCTCTCGCAGAAGGCGCGGCTGATGCGGATGTATGAGGGACCGAGCGAGGTCCATCGCCAGGCGATTGCGCGCCGCGTGTTGGGACTGCGGGGATAGGCGCGACGGCCTGCGACCTATTTTTTTGGGGCGTCGGCGGTCATTTCGGCGATGCGCTCCGCCAGCGTCGTCATGACGAACGGCTTTGTCAGCACCCGCATGCCGGGGGCGAGCTGGCCGTTGCCGATGATGGCATTCTCGGCATAGCCAGTGATGAAGAGCACCTTGAGGCCCGGACGCGTCACGCGCGCGGCGTCCGCGAGCTGGCGGCCATTGAGGCCGCCGGGCAGGCCGACATCCGTGATCAAGAGGTCGATCGTCGCGTCCGACTCCAGGATCCGTAGCCCGGACGGCCCGTCCGACGCCTCGATCCCGGAATAGCCGTGCTCTTCCAGCACTTCCGTCACCAGCATGCGCACGCTCGGCTCGTCATCGACGACCAGCACCGTCTTGCCGGTGCGGTCCCGGGCACCCGTGTTACTCGATGTGCGCGCGGCGGCTTCGTCTGTATTGCCGTAGTGTCGCGGCAGATACAGGCACATGGTTGTGCCGCTTCCCACTTCCGAATAGATGCGCACCTGCCCGCCAGACTGGCGGACGAAGCCATAGACCATCGACAGCCCGAGGCCGGTGCCCTGGCCGAGCGGCTTGGTGGTGAAGAACGGGTCGAACGCGCGTGCGATCACGTCGGGTGTCATGCCGGTGCCGGTGTCGGTCACGCACACCGACAGATATTGCCCGGGCGGCAGATCGCGTTCCTTGGCGGTGCGCTCGTCGAGCCATTTGTTGGCGGTCTCGATCGTGATCCGGCCGCCCTCCGGCATCGCGTCGCGCGCGTTGATGCAGAGGTTGAGCAGCGCGCTTTCGAGCTGGGATGCGTCGATTAGCGTCGGCCATAAACCGACGGCCGTCACCACCTCCAGCGTGATCTGCGGGCCGACGGTGCGCCGGATCAGCTCCTCGATGCCCATCACCAGCCGGTTCACGTCGGTCGGCTTGGCGTCCAGCGTCTGCCGGCGCGAAAACGCGAGCAGGCGATGGGTCAGCGCGGCGGCGCGTTTTGACGCACCCTGGGCCACGGCGACATAGCGGTGCAGTTCGGAGGTGCGCCCCTGGCGCAGCCGTGTTTCCAGCAATTCCAGCGAGCCTATGATGCCGGTCAGCAGGTTGTTGAAGTCATGCGCGATGCCGCCGGTGAGTTGACCGACGGCCTCCATCTTCTGCGACTGGCGCAACGCCTCTTCGGCCTGCTTGCGTTCGGCGATCGCCTCGGCGATGCGGATTTCCAGCGTTTCATTGAGATTTTGGAGGGCGGTTTCGGCGCGCTTGCGCGCCGTGATGTCCTGGAACAGTACGGCGACCTGGCGGCGGCTGGCGGGCTCGATACGAAACGCGGCCAATTCGAGATAGCGTCCGGTCGCGACCAGCTCGCGTTCGAAACGGATCGGTACCCCGGTCCGCAGCACGCCGCCGTAAAGTTCGGCCCAGCCGTCGGCTTCGTCGGGCACCATCTCGCGCAGCTTTTGGCCGACGACATTGGGAATGCCGGCGTGCAGCTCGTAGGCCGGGTTGGCTTCGATATGGACGTAATCGCTCAACGGGCCGTGCGGTCCGTCAAAGAATTCGATGATGCAAAAGCCTTCGTCGATGGAATTGAAGAGGGTTCGGTAGCGCTGCTCGCTGTCGGCCAGCGCGGTCTCGGCGCGCTCCAGCTCGCTATTATCGGCGGCTGCAAGGGCGCTGAGCCGGGCGTTCTCCGCCTCCAAGGCCGCGATCCGGCGTTGCAGCTCTTCGGTCTCGATGGGACTCACGGACACCTGCCGTCCGTAACTGCGAGAACCGCGGTCGTCTTGGGGATATGGGCCACGCTACGCGACATAAAGTTCCAACCGGGAATAATGTTCCCAGTTCTAGCATGGCCGGCAACCCCCCGCGCAAGTACGCCGGGGAGCGCCTTACGCCGCACGCACCTCCGACAGGAAGCGATTGACCTGGCCGGCAAGATCCTTGGACTGCGACGACAATTGCTCGGCGGCGCCAAGCACCTGGTTGGCGGCAGAGCCGGTATCGTCGGCGGCCTTCTGGACGCCGGTGATGTTGGAGTTGACCTCTTGGGTGCCGCGCGCGGCTTCCTGCACGCTGCGCGAGATTTCCTTGGTTGCCGACCCCTGTTCCTCGATCGCGGCGGCAATCGCGGTGCCGATCTGGTCGATCTCGCCGATCACGTTGGCGACGTCCTGAATCGCCGTCACCGTCTGGTCGCTTGCCGCCTGGATGGCGGCGATCTGTTCGGAGATTTCGGTCGTGGCCTTGGCAGTCTGGCCGGCCAGCGATTTGACTTCGGACGCGACGACGGCAAAGCCGCGACCGGCATCGCCGGCGCGGGCGGCTTCGATGGTCGCGTTCAGTGCCAGCAGGTTGGTCTGCGCGGCAATGCTCTGGATCAGCGTCACGACGTCGCCGATCTTCTGCGCGCCCTCGGCGAGCGAGCGGGCGGTGTCGCCGGTGCGCCGCGCATCTTCGACCGCGCGGGCGGCGATTTCGGTCGATTGCGCGACCTGGCGGCCTATCTCCGAGATCGAGGAGGCCAGTTCCTCGGTGGCGCTCGCCACCGTCTGGACGTTGCCGGAGGTCTGCTCGGACGCGGCGGCGACGATGGCCGCCTGTCGGTTGGTGAGGGTTGCGGTCGACGACATCGACTGCGCGGTAGATTCCATAATGGACGACGCCGACGACAGCCCGCCGACGAGTTCGGTGACCTTGGCTTCGAACACGCGGGTCAGTT
>CADEDX010000131.1 GCA_902826195.1 uncultured Bradyrhizobium sp.
CGGCCACCTTGAAGTCCATGTCGCCGAGATGATCCTCGTCGCCGAGGATGTCGGACAGCACCGCAAAGCGCGAACCTTCCAGGATCAGGCCCATCGCGATGCCCGCGGTCGGCCGCTTCAACGGAACGCCCGCATCCATCAGCGCCAGCGAGGCACCGCACACCGAGGCCATCGACGACGAGCCGTTGGATTCGGTGATCTCGGAGACCACGCGCACCGTGTAGGGGAATTCGTGGTGCGGCGGCAGGACCGGGTGGATCGCGCGCCAGGCGAGCTTGCCGTGGCCGATCTCGCGGCGCTTGGTGCCGCCGAGGCGTCCGGTTTCACCGACCGAGTAGGGAGGGAAATTGTAGTGCAGCAGGAACGTCTCTTTGTACGTTCCCGACAGCGCGTCGATGTACTGCTCGTCCTCACCGGTGCCGAGCGTGGTCACGACCATCGCCTGGGTCTCACCGCGGGTGAACAGCGCCGAACCATGCGCGCGCGGCAGCACGCCGACTTCGGCGATGATGTTGCGTACGGTCTTTGAGTCGCGGCCGTCGATGCGCTTGCCGGTGTCGAGGATGTTCCAGCGAACGATCTTGGCTTCGAGCTCCTTGAACACGGCGGCGATGCGCAGCTTGTCGTATTTCGGCTCCTGCCCTTCCGGGAAGAAGTGTGACATCACCTTTTCCTTGGCCTTGCCGACCGCGGCGTAGCGGTCCTGCTTGACCGGGATCGCGTAGGCGGCGCGGAGGTCCTGCTCGATCAGGCCGAGGATTTCCTTCTCCAGCGCGCTTTCGTCGATGACCTTGACGTCGCGCGGCTCCTTGGCGGCCTTCTCGGCCAGCTCGATGATCGCCTTGATCACCGGCTGGAAGTGGCGGTGGCCGAACATCACCGCGCCGAGCATGATGTCTTCGTTGAGTTCCTTGGCTTCCGATTCCACCATCAGCACGGCGTCTGCGGTGCCGGCGACGACCAGGTCGAGCTGGCTCTCGAGCATCTCGTCGAGCGTCGGATTGAGGATGTATTCGTCGTTGCTGAAGCCGACGCGAGCTGCGCCGATCGGGCCCTTGAAGGGGGCGCCGGATATCGTCAGCGCCGCGGAGGCGGCGACCAGCGCCACGATGTCCGGATCGTTCTCCATGTCATGCGAGAGCACGGTGACGATGACCTGGGTTTCGTTGCGCCAGCCATCGACGAACAGCGGGCGGATCGGGCGGTCGATCAGGCGGGAGACCAGCGTCTCCTTTTCGGTCGGACGACCCTCGCGCTTGAAGTAACCACCGGGAATGCGGCCTGCGGCGTAGGTCTTTTCCTGATAATCGACGGTCAGCGGCAGGAAGTCGACGCCTTCGCGGGGCGACTTCGCGGCGACGACGGTGGCCAGCACGATCGTCTCGCCATAGGTGGCGAGCACGGCGCCGTCGGCCTGACGGGCGATCTTGCCGGTTTCCAGCTTGAGGGGACGTCCACCCCAGTCGATCTCGACGGAATGCTTATTGAACATATTGGTCTCTTTCTTGGTTCACGAGAGAGCGGGGCCCCAAAACACAAAGACCATGCCAAGATTGCGGGACGCTGATCGCCTCTGCGAGATCAGCGTCCGGCGATCCTGCCATGGTCTTCATCTTTCGGATGGCGTCCATCCTCTCGGCAGTCACGGGCACCTTGCCCTGTCCAGCGGCCGGATTGCTGCTGGACGTTGTCGGGCACGATCCTTGTCGGACGATGCCCTTGCGCATGATCGTCTCCGAAAATCCGGAGTCCGCTTGTTCGGAAGATCATGCGAAAACGCGCGCAAACAGCGCGCGTACTCTCTCAAATCAACGACGAATGTTATGCTTTTCGAGCAGCGCCTTGTACCGCGCCTCGTCCTTCCTCTTGATGTAGTCGAGAAGGGAGCGGCGGGTCTGCACGAGCTTCAGAAGGCCGCGGCGTGAATGGTGGTCCTTCACGTGGGTCTTGAAGTGGCCCGTGAGATTGGTGATGCGTTCCGACAGGATCGCAACCTGAACCTCCGGCGAGCCGGTGTCGCCGGCCTTGTTGGCATTCGTCTTGATGACTTCCGCTTTGCGTTCGGCGGTAATCGACATCGTCAAACTCTCTCATCATTGTTGCGACCGGAACTGGCAGTCAGTCCGGTCAGGTTGAACACGCGCTTGGGGATGAGTTCGCCATTGCCAATTTCGGCGAGGGCCAGAAGCCGGCCTGCCACCGTGACATAGACTGTGCCGCTACTATTGGGCGCATCCCGTCCGCGCAACAAAACGGCCTGGCCCCGGTGGAGCCTTGCCGCATCCGCCCGTGTGACGGCCAGCGCCGGGATGTCGTCCAGCGCGGTCTCAACGGGCAAAAGCGCGTCGGCGAGGCTTCCCTCGCCCGACGCGGCTCTATTGCATAAAGCCTCCAACTGTTCCAGCGGAATCATGTCCGCCTCGCGGAACGGGCCGACCAGGGTCCGCCGGAGCGCGCAGATATGGCCGAAACAGCCCAGAATCCGGCCGATATCGCGGGCCAGAGCCCGAACATAGGTTCCCTTGCCGCACTCCGCCTCGAACACGGACTGGCCGTTATCGCCATGTTCAACAAGGGTTAATTCGTGAATCTCGACCGGGCGGGGCTTCAATTCGACGATTTCGCCGTCCCGCGCCAGGTCATAGGCGCGCTCGCCCTGGACCTTGATCGCTGAATATTGCGGCGGGATCTGCTCGATCACGCCGGTGAAGCGCGGCAGCAGCGCCCGGACCGCGTCGGCCGTGGGCCTGAGTTCGCTCGTTTGGGTTACCCGGCCCTCGGTATCGTCGGTGTCGCGCTCCTCGCCCCAGGCGACCGTAAAGCGGTAGCGCTTGCGGCCATCCATCACGAAGGGAACGGTCTTGGTGGCTTCGCCGAGCGCGATCGGCAGGCCGCCGGACGCCAGCGGATCGAGCGTGCCGGCGTGGCCGGCGCGCTTGGCCTGGAACAGACGTTTGAGAACGGCCACCGCATGCGTCGAGGTCATGCCGATCGGCTTGTCGAGAACGACCCAGCCATGGACGTCGCGCTTGTCGCGGCGCGGCTGGTTGTTCTGGCGAGGCTGCTTGGTGTGGCGTGGATCGTTGTTGCCGCGGCGACTGCTGTCGTCCGCGCGGCGTTGGTCCTCGTTGCGCGCTTCACCTGAAAGAATATTTTTTTCGGCGTCGTGCGAATCGGCCTGCTGCGGCGCAATCCCGCTGTTGGCGGTGGGCATAATCATGACTTGTCGTCCGAATCGGGTGTGAGGTCTTTTTGCACCGCAGGTGTTCTCAGTAATTTCTCGATCCGTTCCGCCTCATCGAATCGTTCGTCGATGCGAAAGCGAAGGTCAGGAGAAAATTTCAGGTTAACGCGGTGAGCGATCTCGCCGCGCAGAAATTTCTTGTTGCGCGCGAGCGCCGCGAGCACGACATCGGTATCGCGGCCGCCGAGCGGCATCACGTAAATCGTCGCAAGCTTCAGGTCAGGCGACATCCTCACCTCGGGAACGGTGATGATGTGGCCCTCAAGGTCGGGGTCGTGCACGTTACCCTGCGACAGAATATCGGCGACCGCATGGCGCACGGTCTCGCCGACGCGCAATTGCCGTTGCGATCCGCCGGGCGCGGAACTCTTGTTGTGATGACGGGGCATTATTCGAAAATTCCAATTGTCCTCACCCACGAATGCGGGTGATTCAGTATTCCCTGCCCTAAAACGAATGGAGATTACCGCCGGATGCCCCGCCGCAGCGGGGCATGACAGCTCGGTTCAACATCCAGGGCTCTGCGCAAGATTTGGACTTACAGAGAGCGCTGGATGGTCTCCACGCGATAACACTCGATGACGTCGCCGGGGCGCATGTCGCCGTAGTTCTCGAACGCCATGCCGCATTCCTGGCCGGACTGCACTTCCTTCACTTCGTCCTTGAAGCGCTTGAGCGTCGAGAGCTTGCCCTCGTGCACGACGACGTTGTCGCGGATCAGGCGCACATTGGCGCCGCGTTCCACGGTGCCGTCGGTGACGCGGCAGCCGGCGACCTTGCCGACCTTGGAAATGTTGAACACTTCCAGGATCTGCGCATTGCCCAGCATGGTTTCGCGCAGTGTCGGCGCGAGCAGGCCGGACATCGCCTTTTTGATGTCGTCGACGAGATCGTAGATGATGTTGTAGTAGCGGATCTCGATGCCGTTGCGCTTGGCAGCGGCTGCGGCTTCCTTGTTGGCGCGCACCGAGAAGCCGATGATCGCGGCATTGAAGCCTTCCGCCAGCGTGACGTCGGATTCCGAAATACCGCCGACACCCGCATGCAGGATGCGGGCTGCGACTTCGTCGGTGCCGAGCTTTTCCAGCGAACCCAGGATGGCTTCGAGGGAGCCCTGCACGTCGGCCTTCACGATCAGCGGGAATTCCTTGCGGCCCGCGGTCTTGAGCTGCGACATCATCTGCTCGAGCGAACCACGCATGCCGGAAATCGAGGCGGCGGCGTTCTCGCGCTTCTGGTGCGCGCGGTAGCTCGTGACCTGGCGGGCGCGGGCTTCGTTCTCGACCACCGCGAGACGGTCGCCGGCTTCCGGCGGACCGTTGAAGCCGAGCACTTCGACCGGAACTGAGGGACCGGCCTCATCAAGGTTCTCGCCCTGGTCCGAAATCAGCGCGCGGACGCGGCCCATTTCGGCGCCGGCCACGATGATGTCGCCGACGCGGAGCGTGCCGCGCTGCACCAGCACGGTGGCGACCGGACCGCGGCCGCGATCGAGCTTAGCTTCGATCACGGTGCCTTCGGCCGGGCGTTCCGAATTGGTCTTGAGGTCGAGCAGTTCGGCCTGCAGCGCGATCATCTCCAGCAGCTTGTCGAGATTGGTCTTGTTCTTGGCAGACACCTCGACGTCGACGACTTCGCCGCCGAACGATTCGACCTGGACCTCGTGCTGCAGCAACTCGGTGCGCACGCGCTCCGGCTTGGCGTCGGGCTTGTCGATCTTGTTGATCGCCACGATCATCGGCACCTTCGCCGCCTTGGCGTGGTTGATCGCCTCGATCGTCTGCGGCATGACGCCGTCATCGGCCGCCACCACCAGGATCACGATGTCGGTAACCTTGGCGCCGCGGGCGCGCATCGCGGTGAACGCGGCGTGGCCGGGCGTATCGATGAAGGTAATCTTCTTGCCGCTTTCCGGCGAGGTGACCTGATAGGCGCCGATGTGCTGGGTGATGCCGCCGGCTTCGCCGGACACCACGTTGGCGTGGCGAAGCGCGTCGAGCAGCGAGGTCTTGCCGTGGTCGACGTGACCCATCACGGTCACCACAGGCGAACGCGGCTCGGTATCGCTGGAATCGTCGACGACGTCGAACAGGCCCTCTTCAACGTCGGACGCGGCGACGCGCTTGACGGAGTGGCCCATTTCCTCTGCGATCAGCTGCGCGGTGTCGGCATCGATCACGTCGGTGATCTTGTGCATCGCGCCCTGCTTCATCAGCAGGCGGATGACATCGACCGCGCGTTCCGACATGCGGTTGGCGAGTTCCTGGATGGTGATCGCCTCGGGGATCGTGACCTCGCGGATCAGCTTTTCCTTTGGCTCGTTCGCGGCGTGGCCCTTCAGGCGCTGGGTGCGGCGGCGGAACGAGGCGATCGACCGTTCGCGGACGTCGTCGGCGTTGAGCGCGGTGACCAGCGTCAGGCGGCCGCGTTCCTTCGCCGGCGCCGGCTTGTGCGTGGTCTTGGGGGGCGTGACGGGGCGCATCGCGCCGCCGGGGCCGCGGCGAATCTGGCGCGGACCTTCGTCTTCATCGGAAGCGTCGGCGGCAACGCCGGGCGCGCGTGCCGGGGGCACCGCTGCGGCCGGACGGGCGGCGCCGGGACGGGTCGCAGCGGGACGCGCCGCCGCAGCCGGCGTCGCTGCCGCTGCCGCGGGCTTGGCCTCGCCCTCGCCAAATCGCTTCTTGGCCTCGACCTCGGCCTTGCGCTTGGCTTCCTCTTCGACCCGGTGCCGTTCTTCCTCGGCCTTGCGGCGGGCTTCGGCGGCCTCGCGCTCGGCCTGCTCGATGCCCTCGCGACTGGCGCGGCGCTTGGCTTCTTCCTCGGCCAGCCGCCGTTCCTCGACTTCGCGCACCTTGGCGTCGGCCAGCGCGCTGGCGCGGGCGGAGCGCTCGTCTTCGGTCAGCGTGCGCAGCACGACACCCGAACCGCCGCGCGGTGAGGATGGCGATGCCGGGCGGGAGAGGGGGGGCTTTGCCACGGGAGTCGGCTTGGCGGCGACCGGCTCGGGGGCATGGGTTTCGGTGGCGGGCGCATCGCCGCCGACGCGGCGCTTGCCGCGTTTCTCGACCACGACCTGCTTGGTCCGGCCATGGCTGAAGCTCTGGCGCACGGTGCCCGTCTCGACCCGCGGCTTCAGCGTCAAGGTCTTGGTCGGAACACTCAGAGTCTTGTCGCCAGGCGATTTGGTATCAACCATTCAGCAGTCCTAATCTCGTTACATCGTGCGCGTTCGCACATTCATTGAAGCAAGGCTTCGGAACCAATTGTCGTCCGTCAGAATTTCTGGCCGCCATCCCCGGTCTTGTCGTCGTCGTCCATCCGGTATCGAACCAGGATATGGCAGCGCGACAGGAACGTTTTGCTCGCCGGGCCCGCGAGCAGGGCAGCATGTATCACATTTGACCGGCCCAGTGCCAAATCCAATTGTGCCGAGGTTAAAGCGGTCACAATCGGCAAACCGCGCGATTCACCTGAATTTCCGATCCTTTGCCCGGCGATAGCGTCCAATTTGCGGATTCCGTCGGCCGCGCCGTCGGAAGCGTGAATCAGAGCTTCGGCCCTGCCCTGTCCGAGCAGGCCCTCGACCTTGGCAAAGCCGGAAACGACCTGGCCGGCCTTGGCCGCCATGGCCAGCGCCTCGGTGCAGCTTCGTTCCAGCAGAGCCTCGGTATCGGCGGAGAGGGTCGCAGCGGCGCGGACGTTGCGCTTGAACCCCCTGCTAAATTGGTTACGGCGCACCGCTTCCGCAACGGTCTTGCGCGAGGCGCCGACCCAGAGGCCGCGGCCGGGCAGCTTGCGCTTCACATCGGGGATGACGTCGCCCGACGGGGCGACCACGAACCGGATCAGTTCGTCGATCGGGCGCACCTCGCGGCTGACCGCGCACATCCGCATGGTCGCGGACCTGTCGGTCCGCGGCCCATGGTCGAGATCGGGGTCAGCCAAAGCGAGCATGCCTGTCGTGTAGCTCCGGTCATCTGCGCACGGTCAGCGCGCAGAAAAGTTCTTCGGTTTTGCGGAACACCCGCATTACGCCGTCTGGTCTTCGGGGGTCTCGGTCGCCTCGGACTGCTTGGCGAGCTCGGCCTCGGTGATCCAGCCGGCAAGGACGCGGGCCTGCATGATCATGCGTTCGGCGTCGTCGCGCGAGATCTCGTTGGCGTCGAGAATTCCGGGGTGCTTGGTCGGCTCGCCGCCTTCCTTGCGCTCGGTCCAGCCGACCAGATCGTCGGTCGCACAGCCTGCGAGGTCCTCGACCGACTTGATGTCGTTTTCGCCGAACTTGACCAGCATCTTCGAGGTCACGCCGGGCACCGTCTTCAAAGCATCATCCACACCGAGTTCCTTGCGCTTGTTTTCCAGCTCGGTCTCGAGCTGTTCCAGATATTCCTTGGCCCGGCTCTGCAGCTCGTTGGCGGTCTCTTCGTCAAAACCTTCGATACCGGCCAGTTCCTTGGCGTCGACCAGTGCGAGTTCTTCGACCGAGGTGAATCCTTCAGAGGCCAGCAGCTGGCCGACGACCTCGTCGACGTTCAGCGCTTCCATGAATACACGCGTCGAATTCTCGAAATCGGCCTGGCGGCGCTCGGATTCTTCCTGCTCGGTCAGGATGTCGATGTCCCAGCCGGTCAGCTGCGAGGCGAGGCGGACGTTCTGGCCGCGGCGGCCGATCGCCAGCGAGAGCTGGTTATTGGTGTCGGGCACCACGACCTCGATCCGCTCGCGGTCCTCGTCGATCACGACCTTGGCGACTTCGGCCGGCGCCAGCGCGTTGACGACGAAGGTCGCGATGTCGGGCGACCACGGGATGATGTCGATCTTTTCGCCCTGCAGCTCGTTCACCACGGCCTGCACGCGCGAGCCGCGCATGCCGACGCAGGCGCCGACCGGATCGACCGAGGAATCCCTTGAAATCACGCCGATTTTCGCACGCGAACCTGGATCGCGGGCCACCGCCTTGATCTCGACGATGCCGTCGTAGATCTCGGGCACTTCCTGCGCGAACAGCTTGGCCATGAATTGCGGGTGGGTGCGCGACAGGAAGATCTGGGGTCCGCGGGTTTCGCGGCGGACGTCGAAGATGTAGGCGCGGACGCGGTCGCCATTGCGGAACACCTCGCGCGGCAGCATTTCGTCGCGGCGGATGATGGCTTCGCCGCGACCGAGATCGACGATCACGCTGCCATATTCGACGCGCTTGACGACGCCGTTGACGATATCGCCGATGCGGTCCTTGAATTCCTGGTACTGCCGGTCGCGTTCGGCCTCGCGCACCTTCTGCACGATCACCTGCTTGGCGGATTGCGCGGCGATGCGGCCATATTCCAGCGGCGGCAGCGTGTCGGCGATGGTGTCGCCGACTTGGGCGCCCGGATTGGCGCGCTGCGCGTCGGCCAGCGAAATCTGGTTCGAGGAGTTTTCGACCTGCTCGACCACCAGCATGTGGCGCGACAGCCGCAGCTCACCCTTCTTGGCGTCGATCTCGGCATGCACGTCGGTCTCGCTGCCGTAACGGGCACGGGCCGCCTTCGCGATGGCGTCTTCCATCGCGGCGATCACAATACCGCGGTCGATCGACTTTTCGCGGGCGACCGCGTCTGCGATCTGCAGCAGTTCGAGTTTGTTGGCACTGACGGCCATGGCCTAGTCTCCTTCGGTAGGATCGAGGTCGCCTCTGCGCAGTCTTTCTGCGGCGAGGCGGTGCTTCTTGGTATTGGTCGGCTCGGGCTTTCTGGGCTCGAGCTTCTTGCCGGGCTTCGGCTTCGGTTTGTTGCTCTTGGCCGGATCGCTCTTCTTCGCATGTGGCGGAGGCGGCGCCGCCAGCCCGAGATTCTGTTTCATCTCGCGCTCGGCCTGCTTGCCGCGCCGCATCGATTCCGCAATCAGTTCGTCGGTCAAAACCAGCCGTGCGTCGGCGATGTCTTCCATCACCAGCAGCACGTCGACATCTTCGCCCGCGCGTATGTCATCCCGATGTAGCCGCACAGCGTCGCCTTCGACGCCGGCCAGGTGCCCCCGGAAACGCTTGCGGCCCTGATGGGCCACCGCCATCTCGACCTTCACCAGATGGCCGGCGAAGCGCTCGAAATCGGTGCGGCGCACCAGCGGGCGGTCGATGCCCGGCGAGGAAATCTCGAGCCGGTAGGCGCGGTCGATCGGGTCGGCGACGTCGAGCACCGGCGACAGCGCCCGCGAGATCGCCTCGCAATCCTCGATCAGCATGGTGCCGTCCGGCCGTTCGGCCATGATCTGGACGGTGCAGCCGGCCTCGCCCGAAATCTTGATGCGGACCAGCCGGTAGCCCATCCCCTGCAGCACCGGCCCGGCCACCGCCGATACCCGCGCGGCCGCGCCCGGCTCGACGACGAGACGGGGCTCGGCCAAGAGGTCGGCATCCACGGAACCAGCAGTGGGATCGGTCATGTCCAGGGTCAAAAGCGTCTTACTTGCATGGGTTTAGGCCGGGCCTTAACCGGCGGTCAGGCCGGTTCCCCGAACCGCGCCTTTGCAGGCCCTTCTGGGCCGGGCGCGTTCAGGTAATAAAAAAGAGCGGGTCCCGGGGGGCCCACTCTCAATACGCGATCGTATGAGAACCATAAGTGAGCGCGGATATAGCGGTTTTTGCGCAATCCGACAAGGCCCGAGGGCCCCGTTAAGTCTGATTTTGCCAAGCTGGCGACTACGGAGACAATCTAACCCTTCATTCATCAACGCTGCCTAGATTTCCCGAAAACCGGCAAACTCCCCGGTTTGGGCGGGTTTATGATCACTTCACCATCGTTGATCCCGGAACTGGACGACATCGTCAGCCGTGGCGACCCGAAGCGCCGCGCCGATGCCGCGCGCCGTGTCAGCGAGCTTTTTTTGCAGGGTGCGGCGGGCTTCCACCCCGATCATGTCGATCTGTTCGACGGCGTCCTGATCAGTCTCGTACCGCATGCCGAGATCGCCGAGCGCGCCGAACTGGCCGAGCGGCTTTCGGCGCTTGCAAATGCGCCGCGCAATCTGGTTGGCCAGCTCGCCCATGAAGATGAAATTGCCATCGCGGGCCCGCTGTTGCGACATTCCCCCGTCATCGACGAAAAGATGCTGATCGAGATCGCGTCGGTGAAGGGCCAGGGCCATCTGCTGGCGATGGCGGAACGGCCGACGCTTTCGACCGATCTCACCGACGTCATGGTTGCCCGCGGCGACCGCGCCGTCGTCCGGCGCGCTGCCGGCAATGCCGGCGCAGCCTTTTCGGATAGCGGCTACTCGACGCTGGTCAAGCGCGCCAGCCAGGATGGCGTGCTGACGATCCGGCTCGGCCAGCGCGATGACCTGTCGCCTGCGCATTTGAAGGACCTGCTCTCTGGCTCCATCGATGTGGTCCGCCGCCGTCTGTTCACGGTCGTCAAGCCCGAACGGCGGGCCGCCATCAAGCAGGCGATGGCCGTCATCTCAGGTCCGTCGGAACGCGAGGAGCGGCGCGACTTCCTGCCGGCGCAGCGCACCGTGATGAAGCTTCACCGCGAAGGCATGCTCGGCGAAGGCGCCTTGCTCAACTTCGCGCGCGCTTTCAAATACGAGGAGTCGATCGCGGCTTTGTCGGCGATGACCGGCGTCAAGATCGAAACCCTCAACCGCCTGATCTCTGGTGACCGCTACGATCCAATCCTGATCGCCGGAAAAGCCGTCGATATCGAATGGGCGACCGTGCGTGCGCTGATCCTGCTGCGGGTCGATCCCAACCGGACGGCATCCCCCGCCGACATCGAAGCCGCGCGGGTAAACTTTGCGCGCCTGATGCCCGCGACCGCCCAGCGCGTCGTCGCGTTCTGGAAGACGCGGTAAGTCCGCGCGCCAAAGCACTTCCCATACGACGAACCCGCACGCTATCCTTCGGGCCAAGACGCGATACAGCGTCATGCCGGGGAGTATACCATGTTGACGGAGACGCAGGTTCAGGCCCATGCCGACTGGATTCGCGATGACGGATTTACCGTCATCGAAGCCGCCGCGAGCCCTGAACTGGTTAAAGGGCTGATCACGGCGCTGCAACGTGTCGAGTGCGAGCATCAGCTCGGCCCGGCCAAAACCTCGTTCGAGGGTTTCAAGACCGTCCGCATCAACAACCTGCTCACCTATGACGATCTGTTCTGGGAAGTGCCGCTGCACGAAAACGTGCTGCCGGTGGTCGAGCGCGTGATGGACAAGGAGTGCCTGTTGTCGTCGTTCTGCTCGCTGGTGCTGGGACCGGGGCAGGAGGCGCAGCCGATCCACGAAGATACGCAGTTGATCCCGCTGCCGCGTCCGCACATTCCGATCACGCTCAACGCGATCTGGGCGCTGTCGGATTTTCGCGAGGACAATGGCGCGACACGGATCATTCCGGGTAGCCACAAATACGATTCTTCTCCGGAATACGGCCATGACTACGACGCGGTCACCGCCACGATGAAAGCCGGCAGCGTGATGCTGTTCGACAGCGCGCTGTGGCACGGCGGCGGCGCCAACAACTCCGATGAACGGCGCTTTGCGTTTTCCTGCGCCTATTGCTGGGGCTGGATGCGGCAGCAGGAGAATTTGCAGCTAGGCATCCCCCAGGAAACCGCAAAACGCTTTCCGCGGCGGCTGCAGGAATTATGCGGCTACAGCGTCTACAAGGGACAGTTCGGCCACATCGACAACCACGATCCGATCGAGCTGCTGGGGCGCGAGCGCGGTAAACGGATGGTGTGGGAAGCGACGGATGTACGCAAAGCGCGGATGGCCGAGGCGAAGAGCTGATCCCTTTCGTCGTCATTCCGGGGCGTGCGCAGCACGAACCCGGAATCCAACTATCAACTTGCGATGCGGCACGATCGATTCCGGGTTCGCGCTCCGCACGCCCCGGAGTGACGACGGAGAGAGCTACCCCACCCGCCCAAACCGCAAATACGCCGCCACCCGGCCCTCGCGTTCGGCTTTACGGCCGTAGCGGGTCATGGTGTAGCCGTCCCATGGTTGCCGCCAGTCGATGGCGCGCTCCGCGGTCCAGACGAAGTCGGGATTGCGCATCAAATGTGCCAATGTCCAGGCGCAGTAATCGTCGATGTCGCTGACGAAGCGAAACTCGCCGCCGTCCTTGAGAATGCGCGCCATCGCCGTGACCGTGGCGTCCTGCACGAAGCGCCGCTTCCAGTGCCGCCGTTTCGGCCAGGGATCCGGGTGGATCAGGTCGATCCGGACCAGCGAACGCACCGGCGCCCAGGCCAGCAATTCCGCGGCGTCGCCGGCATAGAGGCGGATATTGCCGATGTTGTGCGCCTCGATCTGCGCCAGGATCTTCGCCATGCCGTTGACGTAAGGCTCGCAGCCGATGAACCCGATGTTTGGAAAGGCCTGCGCCTCGGCGATCAGATGCTCGCCGCCGCCGAAGCCGATTTCGAGCCTGACATTCCCAATGTCGCCATCGAACAGGTCGGCCAGCCGCTCGGGCTCAGGTGTCGTAATGTCGAGCGCCAGGTGCGGCAGCAGATTGTCGATCAGGTCGGCCTGATGGATGCGAAGCTTGTGGCCCTTGCGCCGGCCGAAGAACGATCCGCGCGCATGGACCGACGCGCCGTCATCCGGCGGCGCGTCGTGGTCGCCGGCATCACCTGGAGCCATCATCATCATCGCAGCGTCTGGTACAGCCGGTACAGCAGCCGCGCCCGCGGCTCGATCGAGGAGATGTACATCTGCTCGTAATGGGTATGCGCGCCCTGGCCGTCGACGCCGAGCCCGTCCAGCGTCGCGGTATGCGGCGCGGTGAAATTGCCGTCCGAGCCGCCGCCGGTTGCCGTGTCGACCAGATCGAAGCCGATCTCCGCCGCGATGGTCTTGGCGTGCTCGTAGAGCGCCGCGCCGGCATTGCTCTTTTCGTAGGGAGGGCGGTTCAACTCGCCGACCACTTTGACGGCGACGCCCTCGGTGCGCGATTTGAGACCGAGGATTTTTGCCGTGAGCTCATCGGAATCCGACATTGTCGGCACGCGCAGATCGACCTCCGCATAGGCCTCTTCGGCGATCACGTTCGGCCGCGTGCCGCCTCTGATAACGCCGACATTGACGCTGATGCCGCGCGACGAATCGTTCATCGCAGCGAGCGTCTGGATGACGTTGCCGAGTTCGTGGACCGCGCTGCGGCCGTCCTCGGGCCGGGTGCCGGCATGCGAAGGCACGCCCTTGATGAATACCTCGAAGCGTCCGATGCCCTTGCGCCCGGTTACGATCTTGCCGCCGTCGCGCGCCGGCTCGGTGACCAGCACATATTTTGCCTTCCGCCCCTCGCTCTCAATCAGCGCACGCGAGGTCGGGCTGCCGATCT
>CADEDX010000132.1 GCA_902826195.1 uncultured Bradyrhizobium sp.
CTGATGAACACCTGGCTGCGGCTATTCGCCCGCGCCCGATCGATCCCGCGCACGGCGGAATATCAGCCGGAGCGGATCGAGGATGAACTGCCCGACCTGGTATTCTACACCGTCGATACCGGCACACAGCCGCCCTGCCTGACCATCCAGAGCGACGGTACACGGATGTCGAGCGCCTACGGCAATACAGGCAAAGGCCGCTATCTCGACGAGTATCTTGGCCTAAGGCTCGCGCCGATCGTGATGCCGATCTATTATGAATGCATCGCGCGCCGCCTGCCCGCCTATACCATCGCCGACATCGAAGACATCTACGGGCACGTCGTCGCCTATGAGCGGCTGCTGCTACCGTTCTCCGACGGCGGCGGCGTCACCCACGTCATCGCATCGCTGAAGACCATCAGCGAGGATGGCGGCTTCGAGATCAAGAACCTGATCCGCGGCAACCACAAGCTGCCGGTGCCGAAGCTGTACACCATCATCGACCGCGATCTCTTCCATCACGCCCCCGGTCGGATTTCGCCGGGCGACGTACTGGAGTTCGGCTAAGCTGTCTTGCGCGATTTCGACGGCACTTCCTTGCCGTAGATGTCGGGCTTGAATCCGACCAGCAATCTGCCACCGAGATCGAGCACCGGGCGTTTGATCATCGAGGGCTGCACCAGCATCAAGGCCAGCGCCTTGCGCTCGTTGAGGCCTTCCTTGTCACCGTCCGGCAGCTTCTTGAAGGTGGTGCCGGCGCGGTTGAGCAGCGTCTCCCAGCCCACCTCGTCCGACCATTGCTTGAGCTTTTCCTTGGCGATCCCGGCCGCCTTGTAGTCGTGAAAGTCATAAGCGACGCCATGATCGTCGAGCCAGGCGCGCGCCTTCTTCATGGTGTCGCAGTTCTTGATGCCGTAGATGGTGATGGTCACGTCAAAAATGCCCCCGGTTCAAGGCCGTTTCGGAATGTCGAGCCCGCGCTGCACCGCCGGCCGGGCGAGCCCGCGCTCGAGCCAGGCCGGCACCTGCTTCAGCGTGTCGAAGGCGACGAGATCGCGCGCGCCGTAGAAGCCGATCAGGTTGCGAACCCAGCCGAGCATGGAGATGTCGGCGATGGTGTAGTCATCGTCCATGATCCACTGCCGCCCGGTAAGCCGCGCCTCCATCACGCCGAGCAGGCGTTTCGATTCAGCCACATAGCGTTCCAACGGCCGCTTGTCCGGAAAATCCTTGCCGGCGAATTTGTGGAAGAAGCCGAGCTGGCCGAACATCGGTCCGATCCCACCCATCTGAAAGTGCAGCCACTGGATGGCCTGGTATCGCCGCGCCGGATCGGCGGGGAGAAACTTGCCGGTCTTGTCGGCGAGATATTGCAGGATCGCGCCGGACTCGAACAGCGGCAGCGGTTTGCCGCCGGGCCCGTCCGGATCGAGGATCGCCGGAATCTTGCCGTTCGGATTGAGCGAGAGGAATTCCGCTGTCTTCTGGTCGTCCTTGTTGAAATCGACCAGATGGACTTCATACGGCAAACCGGTCTCTTCCAGCATGATCGAAACCTTGACCCCGTTCGGCGTCGGCAGCGAATAGAGCTGAAGGCGGTCGGGATGTTTGGCGGGCCAGCGCTTTGTGATCGGGAAAGCGGAAAGATCGGACATCAGAACCCGTTTTGCATGGTTGTCGTTGCGCGGCTAATGTACGGGTCACGCTGCACATGACAAGGGTCCACGCCGTTCATGACGGATCAGCCGAAACTCGGCCTTACCGATGCGGAACTTGCCGATCACCCGACGATGTTCTCGGCCGGTTCGCTGAAAGACCAGGTCGTCGTCATAACAGGCGGCGCCGGCGGCATCGGGCGGGCGATCGCCTGGCTGTTTGGGCGGCTCGGCGCGCATGTTGCCGTGGTCGGACGCGACCGCGGCAAGCTCGATGCGCTCGTGGCCAATCTGGCCGGTCGCGGTCTCAAGGCGTCTGCGCATACGGCCGACATCAGGGAGCCCGATGCGGTCAACGCGCTGTTCGACACGGTGTGGGCCGCGCATGGCCGGCTTGACAGCCTCGTCAACAGCGCCGGCGGGCAGTTTCCGCAGGCCGCGATCGATTTCTCGGTCAAAGGCTGGAACGCCGTCATCAACACCAATCTGAACGGTACCTGGTACATGATGCAGTCAGCCGCGCAGCGCTGGCGCGACCACGCGCATCCCGGCAGCATCGTCAACATCGTGGTGGTGACGACGCATGGCCTTTACGGCATCGCGCACACCATCGCCGCGCGCAGCGGCGTGATCGGGCTGTCGCGCGCGGTTGCGGTCGAATGGGCGCCGCTGAACATCCGCGTGAACTGCGTGGCGCCCGGCGTGATCGAAACCGAAGGCTGGAACGTCTATTCGCCCGAGGCGCGCGCTGCCTACCCGCGCTCGAACCCGATGATGCGGACGGGTTCGCCTTGGGACGTCGCGGAGGCCACCGTCTTCCTGGCCGGACCTTCGGCGAAATTCGTAACCGGCGAGACGCTGACGGTGGACGGCGGCAGCCAGCTCTGGGGCGAAACCTGGACCACCGGCAAGCCGGCCTATTTTCGCGGCGGCGACAATTGAGCCGCTGAATTTCATGCCCCCTTATCGGCTCGTCATCTTCGACTTCGACGGCACGCTGGCGGATTCCCTGCCGTGGTTCCGTGCTTCCTTCCAGGACATGATCGCGCGGTTCGACCTGGCGCCCGTGCGCGACGACGAGGTGGAAGGGCTGCGCGGCTTGTCCGCACGCGAGATCATGGCACGGCTGAACGTGTCCATGTGGCAGCTGCCGGCGATCGTCAGCGAAATGCGAAAGCGCAAGCTCGCCGCCGCAAGCGGGATATCCTTGTTCGAGGAAATCCCAGCCATGCTGGACGAACTGCAGCGGAATAGCATCAAGACTGCCATCGTCAGTTCCGACAGCGAAGCCTCCGTGCGGCAGGTGCTCGGACCCACGGCCGCCCGGATCGACCGTTTCGACTGCGGCGCCGCGATGTTCGGCAAACACTGGAAATTCCGGCGCGTCGCACGGAAGCTCGGCGCAAAACCGTCTGAGACGGTCTGCATCGGCGACGAGCTTCGCGACATCGACGCGGCGAAGGCGGCCGGAATGGATTCTGGCGCGGTGGCGTGGGGCTATGCGCTTCCGGGCGCGCTGCTGGCCGCGGGACCAACGCATCTGTTCAACTCGATCGAAGAGATGACGCGGCGGCTCTCCGGGAAGGAGTGACGCTCCCGTCATACCCATAGCGGCCACCGCACCAGGTGTTCGTGGCCGTTCGAACTGCGGATCAGCACAAACTCCTTGACCGTCCACCCGGTCGGTTCGATCGGACACTCCTCCACGTCGCGCGCGTCATACAGCAACGTGACATGCGGCGTGAAATTCGTGGTCGCCAGCCGCCTCATCCCCTTGCGCGCCAACGCGGCGCAAAACGTCTCCCGAAACGATTGCAGCGCATGCAATCCCTGCTCGCCGACCAGGACGAAGGGTGATTGCCCGGCCGCTCCCGAAAGCTTGCCGCGCGATCGAACGCGACCTCGAACGGCGCGGTTCGCACCTCCATCGCCGCCTCCCACGCCGCACAATGCTGGCCCTCCGGCAGCCCGCCAAGCGCGAACAGCGAAATGTGCAGCCGCTCGGGCGCGATCAGCCTGCCGTCGAACCGATGCGCGCGCTTGAGCTCCGACGCCAGCAGATGAATTCGCGCGGCCGTGCTGGCATCGGGCACGGCGGCGAGGAATAAGTTGGCACACCTACGGCTTGCAAAGTTGTTCATGATATACTAGAACAAATCATGAACTCCTGTTTTTAACAAGACCGTTTGCGCACCGATTTTCTACGCGACGCAGACGTACGCGCAGTGGAGAGTGTTCTGATGGAAGGTCTTAATTCGGATGAGCCCGGCCGGCTTCAAAGCCTTTGTTGAAGTGCTTTCACGCCCCGCGCGACCAATACCTGAAATGGTCGAACTCTTTCAGCGCGCCGCCCCGTGGGAGAAGGAGGCAAAAGCCGAGAGGTAGCTGCGGCTCTTTCCGAACCGCGGATACATCCCCTACAACACGCACCCATAATGCGCTGACGACACCAGCCGGATGTACTTGTCGTGCACCGACCCCGGCCGTACCGCAGCAACAGAGGCCGGGGCGCGCCAGTCGGCCATGCGGCGGGCGATCTCTTCCGCAGGTACTTCGAGATTCACCGTGCGGGCGCCGGGATCGATCACGATGATGTCGCCGTCGCGCACCGCGGCGATCGGGCCGCCGCGCGCGGCTTCCGGCGAGATGTGGCCGATCAGGATGCCGTGCGAAACGCCGGAGAAGCGCCCGTCGGTGATCAGCGCAACATCCTCGCCGAGGCCCCGCCCCTGCAACTGGATCGTCAGCATCACCATTTCGGGCATGCCGGGCCCGCCGACCGGGCCGACATTGCGAACCACGATGACGTTGCCCGCCACGATCCCGCCGGCGCGGATCGCGGCCATCGTTTCGGCTTCCGACTCGAAAACGCGCGCGGTGCCGCGGAATTGCCCCTTGTCGAGCGTCTTGCCCGACAGCTTGAGCAGGCAGCTCTCCGGGGCGATGTTGCCCTTCAAGACGCTAATGTGATTGTTCGCCGGCGCGATCGGCTTCGACACCGGGACAACGATCTCCTGCGGCGGCATCTGCTCCAGCGCCGGGACGTCGGCGAGGTTTTCCGCCAGCGTTTTGCCGGTCACCGTCATGACGTCGCCATGCAACAGGCCCGCGCGCAGCAATTCCTTCATCACGACCGGCACGCCGCCGATGGCATGCAGGCTGCCCATGGCGAAGGGGCCGTGCGGCTGCAGATTGGCGAGCAGCGGGACGCGCTCGCCGATCGCCTGGATGCGATCGATGGTGATCGGCACCTGCGCCTCGCGCGCCACCGCGAGCAGATGCAGATACATGTTGGTCGAGCCACCCATCGCATAGACCGTGGTGATCGCGTTCTCGAACGCCCGCTCGGTCATGATGTCGCGCGGCCGGATGCCGGCTTCCATCAGGCGATACAAGGCGTCGACCGAGGCGCGGGCCTGGGCGCGAACGTCGGCGTGGATGTCGCTGGCGGCGTCATAATCAGCCGGATGCGAGGCGCCGCGCGGCAGCATCATGCCGATCGACTCCGCGATCGTACTCATGGTGTTGGCGGTGAACATCGCGCCGCAGGTGCCGCTGCCGGGCATCACGTTGCGTTCGACTTCCAGCAGTTCCTCGCCGGAAAGGCGGCCGGACTCGTTGGCGGCGCGGGCCTCGGCGTAATCGAGGATCGTGATGTTGTTGCCCTTGGCGGCCCATGCGCCGAACGAGACGCGGCCGGGCGTGCTGGTGCCGGGATAGAGCACGAGGCCGAACGCATTGGTGCGCGCCAGCGGCATCAGCGCGGCCGCCCCGGTCTTGTCGCAGCCGGAAATCACGATCATGGCGTCGCCATGATGGGCGTAGTGGCCGATCTCAAAGCAGTCGGCGACGGTGTCGCGCGAGGCAAGGCTGTAGCCCGCCGTCGGCGTGCCCTGCGTCAGCGCATCCGACACCGCCGGCGCGCCGACAACGAGTCCCTGGCCGCCGCGTTCCGCCAGGATCTCCACCAGAAGATCGGCAATCGTGCGCACGCGATTGTTGCAGCGATGCGCATTGGTCCAGGCGCTGGCGATCGTCACCACCGCGCTGGTCTGCGCGGCGCGATCCGGATCGAAGCCGGCGGCGCGCAGTTCGACCCTCGCGCGCTTCCAATAGGTGTTGCTGTCCTTCGTCGTCATGGGATGCTCCGAATCTTCTGAAGGCAAGGCTTCTCGCTCAGGCAGTCTTGCCGTCGTCAAAGCTGACGATCACGGCGGCATTCGCAATCAGGATGGGGTCGTTGCCGGTGTCGGACGGAATCTCCAACCCGCCGGCGACTGCGGAGACTTTCACCGTGCCGTACGGCAGCTCCTTGGCGACGACAGCAGTATCCACCGCTTCCGGATTCGGCACTGCAATCGTGACGTCGACGAACATGTCGTTGGCGGTCTTGCCCAGCATGCGGAAGAAGCCGAGGCTGGAATGGCGGATGGCGTCCGAGACTGCGCGTTTGGCGGCTTTGGTGGCATCGCGGCCGTGAACGTCGACGCCCATGCCCATTTCGGTGATACAGCGCACGCGTGCCATCGGGCTTCCTCTTGTTGTTGATGCGTTGAACATCGTTGTCGCGATGGCTTGCATTTGAGTCGGTGCCCGCCGCGGCGTCAAGTCACGGCAGACCTGCAAATAGTCGAGGCTCGGCTGCACGAGTGCGGCCGAGCCTCAGTTCTACACTGCGTGCGCGGGTGGCTAGGCGCTTGGTGGCGGCATCTTGTCGAATTTTGTCAGGGCCGGATTCATCCAGTCCCAGACGTGGCCGCGCGAGGTATAAAACACCATCTGCGGCCTGTAGCGCGCCGGATCGTCGAGGCTGGCGGCATGCACGGTGAAAAACTGGGGCGCTGCCGCGAACGTTATGGAGACCGGCGAGCCACAGGTCGGGCAGAAGGCGCGCGTTTTCACATTGCCGCTGTCACCGGCGACGTCCCAACGCGCTGCCTCGCCCGTCAGCCTCACGTCGCCGCGTTCCGGGAAGATCAAATAGGACCCGTGCCCGGTGCCGCTCATGCGCTGGCAGTCGCGGCACTGGCAATCAACAGACATGACCGGTTCGGCCGAGATTTCATAACGTATTCCGCCGCAGGCGCATCCGCCGGTATAGGGAGCAGTCATTTCTCTCTTCCTTCCATGGAACAATTCGGTCGAGCAACCATCCGCTTGAGCCAAGGCGGCAGATGAAAGGCGCTCATCAGGAGGTACATGGGAGCCATGCCGCTCAGTGCGGACGCGCCAGCAGCCGAGCACAATGCCGATCCATCGTCAGCGATGGCGGTAAGCAGCGACATCAGGGCGAAGGTCGGCGCGGCCGCCAGATAGAGACGGCTGGCCAATCTGAGTGCAAGCGCGCTCCGGCGTCTCGCCCTGTCGTCGATCACGTCGGAGCAGATGTCGCTCACGATCCCGGACTCTCCTTGCGGAACGCGGCCTCGCCCGCGCCCGAGACCTCGACCCAACGCTGGTCGGGAGCGGCGCCTTCGACGTAGCTGTCGTGCCAATTCCACCACTTGTAGGTCGGGGTTTGCGGGTAGCTTTCGGGCGAGTCCTCCCACACCTCCTGGCGGCCAAGCGGCGTGATGTCGAGATAATTCCAGGTGCTGCCCATTTGCTCATCGCCACGGCTCTTGACGAAGTAGGTGCGGTAAATCTTGCTGCTATCGCGGATGAAAACATTGGTGCCATGCCATTCGCCGACATCGAAATCGGCGTCGAAACTGTCCGTCACGGTGACCCAGGGTATGTCCCACTCCATCCGCGCCTTCAGCCTCGCGATGTCGGCCTGCGGCGCACGCGAGGCAAACACCAGCGTGGTGTCGCGCGCGTTCAGATGCGACAGATGCGCGACCTGATCGGCCACCATCGAGCAGCCACGGCAGGCTTGGTCGGGCCAGCCGTATACGCCGGGCTCGAAAAATGCGCGGTAGACGATGAGCTGGCGACGGCCGTAGAAAAGATCGGCGAGGCTGGCCTTGCCAGTCGGCGTGTCGAACGTATAGCTCTTCTCGACCGGCAACCACGGCATGCGCCGGCGCTCGGCGGCCAGCGCGTCGCGGGCGCGGGTCAGCTCTTTTTCCTTCACGAGCAGTTTTTGGCGCGCGGCTTCCCATTCCTGCGCTGAAACGGCGTGGATCTGCATGGCTATCTCCTGTTTGTTGGAAAGTGTTGTGGTGCGTTCGTGGACTATTCAGCCGGCAACCGACCGTCGTATTCCTTATGCAGGCGGGCCCAGCCGGCCCAGAATGGCGCCGGTTCCTGGTCGCTGACGCGTGCCACCAGAACATCGAGATGCATGTGCCAGCCGGCGCTGACCTTGAGCAGGGTCGAGCGATCGGGCAGCCGCCGATGGGTGACGGTGAGCAGCACGCCAGAACCCTTCGGCTCCAGTTCGAATGTCACGTCGCCGCTGTTGGTCCAGGCGATCGAAAGCTTGCGAAGCGGATCGAGCTCGGTGATCCGGCTCTGCATCCTCTGCTCCTCGGGAAACCCTTCCGGCCGTGGGCTGGGCGGATCGTTGAGCTCCCCGTTGCGCCAGACCAGTTCGACCGGCGCACCGACCTTCATCTCCATCACGCCCGCGGCCAGCCATTTGCTGCGCAGCTCGCTGTCGGTGAGGTAGGCCCAGATGCGCTCGACCGGACCGGGCAGCAGCCGCTTTATCCTGACCGTGGTCGGCTCGATCAACTCGCCATAGGCATCGGGCTTCTTCGTTACGTCCATCGGGCTACTCCTTCACCTTCTTCGCAAGGTCTTCCTTCGCCAGGTCTTCTTCGAGCAGCAGGGCTTCCAATGCATCGAGCTTGGCACTCCAGAAGCGCTCGTAACGGCGTAGCCACGCATTCGCTTCCGCGAGCCGCGCCGCATCGAGGCGGCACAGATGGCTGCGGCCGCGGATCGTGCGCCTCACGAGGCCGGCGTTTTCCAGCACCCGCACATGTTTCGACGCGCCGGCAAAACTCATGCGGAACGGCGTCGCCAGTTCCCTGATCGTGAGTTCGCGCGCCGCCAGATGTCCAAGCATCGCGCGGCGTGTCGGGTCCGCGAGGGCGTGAAAGACGGCGTCGAGATGCGATGAATATTCAACCATGTGGTTTAGTATAAGCGTGCAGCCTAAATAGTCAACCGATTGGTTTAACGTTTTCGTGAGGAACGTTTGGCCCCTGCCCTCGCGCGCCAACAACGCGCGAGGGAGATGTCGGTCATGCGCGCAGCCGGTGGGATATCAATTCGCCTTCTTCAACACCGTCACGTGGAAGCGGCGGCGGATCTCCATGCCTTGCCGCCGATACAGCGCGATCGCCGAGTGATTGCTGGTGAAGACGTGCAGGAACGGAACTTCGCCGCGCGATACGATCTGGCGCGCCACGGCGCCGAGCAGCATCTGGCCGTAGCCGCGGCCGCGATGGGACGGATGCACGCAGACGGCCGTCATCTCGGTATATTGCGCGGGCTTCATCCGCTCGCCGGCCATCGCGACGAGTTGGCTGTCGACGCGGATGCCGAGGAAGGTGCCGAGTTCATGGGTCCGTGCGCTGAACGGTCCGGGCCTGGTCAGCGCGGTCAACTCCATCATGGCGGGAACGTCATCCACGCCGAGGGGGACGATGTCGACGCCGTTGGTGGGCGTCTCGACCGGCGTTCCGATCATCTGCTCGCCGGTGTCGGCCAGCACGACATTGAACCCGGCCGGCAGAGTGACCGCGTCCGGCGTGAACAGCACGGCGATATCAGTGGGCGACATCATCGCTGCAAGCGCAGTGAAGTTTTCGACTGACAGATCCGGCATATCGGCGAACGGCGTCATTTCGGTCGGATAGCGCCGCACGCGGGCGTCGCCTTCGGCCAGCGCCTGCTGCGTGGTCGTCAGCGCGGTCCAGATCGGATGATCGAGTGGATGGCTGGAGCTGTCATGAACGGACATATGGTTGCTATTCCTCGCTTACGCGCCGGCCATGGTGCACGACATCGCTCATCATCGATATGTATACAGAGCTGAATATAATAGCCGGCGCGGCAGGAAACTACATGGCGCGGGGCGACCGGTCTTCGACTTTTCCGGCCTGCATTCTTCTTCGTCCAGCGCGTGATCGCTCTCGAAGCTCACGCCGGCGCAGGCGCGGTCTTACGCGCTACCGGCACCGGCTTGAACGTCATCATGATCAGGAATGCGCCGAGCCCCATGATCCACGATCCGATGTAGAGCCAGGCGTAGCTGGCAAAGGTGTCGTAGATCAGCCCGCCGGCGAGCGGACCGGTCGCCATCCCGAGACTGCCGGCCATCGCCGTGCCGCCGATCACGGTGCCCATCATCCGCAGCGGAAAGTTTTCGCGCACCAGCACGGCGTAGAGCGGCATGGTGCCGGCATAGAGGAAACCGAACAGCGCCGCGACCGCGTAGAATGCCGCAAGCTCGCGCACGAAGACGTAACCAAGCGCACCGAACGCCTGCGCCAACAGGCCGAGCACGAGGATACGCTTGGCGCCGAAACGATCGCCGAGCAGGCCGAAGGCGATGCGGCCGCCCATGCCGGCAAGCCCCTCTATGCTGTAGATGGTGACGGCTGCGATCATCGGAATTCCGCAACTGATGGCGTAGCTCACGGTGTGGATGATCGGTCCCGAATGCGTGGCGCAGCAGAAGAAATTGGTCGCCAGCAGGATGATGAATTGCGGCGATCGCAGCGCCTGCGCCAGCGTCATGTCCGGCTCCCCCGCTGCGTTTGTCGACGTGGCGGCACCGCTAGCGAGCGCGGGCGCACGGCGCACCAAGAGTGACAGCGGGATCATGATCGCCGCGACAACGAGCGCGATGATCTGCATCGAGGTCCGCCAGTCATGATTGGACACCAGCCAGGCCGCGAGCGGCGACATCGTCATCGGCGCCACGCCCATGCCGGCCGAGACCAGTGACACCGCAAGGCTGCGGTGGGTATCGAACCAGCCGGTGACGCAGGCCATCATCGGTGGCAAGATCGCAGCAGTCGCGCTGCCGACCAACAGCCCGAACACGAACTGAAACACGACCAGCGATGTCGCGAGACTGGCGAGCCCGAGACTCGCCGCCAGCACGACCGATCCGGTGAGCAGCACCGGCACCGGCCCGAACCGGTCCGACAGCGTGCCCCAGATCATGCTGGTGAAAGCCATGGCCAGGAAGCCGATGGTCATGGCGCTGGAGATGCCGGTCACCGACCAGCCGGTATCCCGCGCGATCGGCTGCAAGAACACCGGCAGCGAAAACATGCCGCCAATCGCGACGCAGCCAAGCAGGCCGCCGGCCGCGACGATGACCCAACGGTAGCGAGAATCTATCATTTGCAGTCTCCAGCATGGTTCCCCGCCAGGAAGACGAACGGGATCGGCGGGAACCGACAGCTGGAGGCCCAGCCACGGTAGGTTTTTCACGCCCGGTCGGACGATTCCCTCGCCGCGCGGCAAGGAATGGATTGCCTCCATTTCTGGGCACAATTAGCACAGGGAGCACAAAGGAAGAGCGCAACGAAGCATGACCATCCGACCCATCGTCCGCTATCCCGATCCCCGGCTGGCGCTGCCGGCGCAACCTGTGACCGCGTTTGACGACGCGCTGCGCGATCTTGCCCGCGACCTGCTGGAGACCATGCGCGCCGCGCCCGGCATCGGGATCACTGCGCCGCATATCGGCGTTTTGCAGCGGGTCGTGGTGCTCGAACTCGACGCCGCCGACGGCGCACGGACCTATGTCAATCCGGAGATCATCTGGACCTCGCCGGAAACCATCCTGCATCGCGAAGGCAGCGTCTCGATGCCCGGCATCAACGATGAGGTGACGCGCCATGCGCGGGTGCATGTCCGCTATCGCGACGTCGACGGCAGTTTTCATACCGAGCAATCGGAGGGGCTGCGCGCGGTCTGTCACCAGCACGAGATCGATCAACTGGACGGGATATTCTGGATGAGGCGGCTGTCCGGCCTCAAGCGGGAGCGTCTGATCAAGCGGTTCAACAAGATGTCGCGAAACTGAGCACGGCTGTTAAGATTACATCTTAACTACCAATCGATTAGGCCTTTGCGGGCACGAAAGGCAGGGCTTAGCGTTTTTGGCAATGCAGACCAGTAACCTGCCAACAGGTGCGTTCCATGACCTATAAAACCACATTGATGGCCTCGCTCGGCGCCGTCGCGCTCGTCCTTGCCGCGGGCACGGCATCCGCCGAGCCCGGCGCCACGCGCGGCGCAGGGCTTGCCCCGGCACGCCCGGCCTTCCCGGCCTTTCCCCGGCATCATCACCACGGCGGCGGCTTCTTCCCCGGCGCCGGCGTCGTCTACGGCGCGACAAGCGAGGTGCGCGAACCGATGGTCGAGGCGCCGCCGGTCGCGAGATCAGACGAACTCCGATACACCTGCGTGCTGGACATCCCCTGGGACTATGTCCATCGCTGCCCGCAGTATACGACGCCGCGCTGATCGCCATCTCTCGTAGGGCGGATTAGCGACAGCGTAATCCGCCATCATGGGCGCGACGAGACGCGGTGGATTACGCTGCCGCTAATCCACCCTACCGCCGATATCCGGCCGCGCGCCGGTGGCGCAGGCCTGCTCGACGCAGCGGCTGGCGCGCAGGATGACTTCTTCGGAAAACATCGGGCCGACGATCTGCAATCCGATCGGCAGCGCCTCGACGAATCCGCACGGCACCGAGGCGGCCGGCTGGCGCGTGAGGTTGAAGGGCCAGGTCAGCGGCGTCCAGTCGAACCATTGCGGGAAGCGCGCGGCGTCGGGCGTGTCGACGCCGGCGGCGAACGCGGTGATGGGAACAGTCGGCGTCAGCAGCAGATCGTAATCACGATGAAACGCGTGCATGGCCTGGCTCAGCGCGCGCATCTCGGCATGGGCCGCCTGCAACTCGCTCGCGGAAATATCCTGTGCGGCGACGACCAGCCGCAGCAGGCCGGGATCGAGCGCCGCCAGTCTTTCGCCGTCGAAATCGCGCACCAGCGCGGCATGCGATGCGCCCCAGATCACCTCCAGCGTCGGATGTGCGCCGGAGAGATCGAGATCGACCCGTTTCACATCGGCGCCGGCCTTGACCAGCGCGTCGATCGCCGGCTGCATGCCGGCGACGACAGCGGGGTCTGCTACCGGAAAGCCGAGATCGGGCGACCAGGCGATCCGCAGGCCTGCCACGCCTCCGTCGAGGCCAGCGAGATAATCGATGCCGCGATAGGGAATGGCGAAGGAATCGCGTGCGTCCGGCCGCGTCAGCACGTTCATCAGCAAGGCGCTGTCGGCGACGTCGCGCGACAGGCCGCCATAGACCGCGAGCGGGCCCATCGGCCCCGAAAAGTTCGGCACTACGCCATAGCTCGCCTTCAATCCAAACACACCGCTGAAGGCTGCCGGAATCCGGATCGAGCCGCCACCGTCGCCGCCGGTGGCGAGCGGCACCACGCCTGCGGCGACCAGCGCGGCCGAACCGCCGCTGGAGCCGCCGGGCGTGCGCGACAGGTCCCAGGGATTGCGCGTGATGCCGGTGAGCGGGCCATGCGTGATGCCCTTCCAGCCGAACTCGGGTGTCGTCGTCTTGCAGAAAAACACCGCGCCGGCCTCGCGCAGCCGCGCGACGCCGGGCGTATCCTCATTGCTCGGCGCCGTCGGCGTCGCATGCGAGCCGATGCGGGTCGGCCAGCCCGCGACATGCGCGGTGTCCTTGACCGCGACCGGCACGCCGTCGAGCGGCCCGAGCGGCGCGCCGCGACGCCAGCGCTCGGCGGACTCCGCCGCCATGCGCTGGCCCAGCGGCTCATCCAGCAGGCAGACGGCGTTGAGCGCCGGATTGACCCGATGCAGGTGCGCCAGCGTCGCATCCAGCACATCGACCGGCGACA
>CADEDX010000133.1:0-9189 GCA_902826195.1 uncultured Bradyrhizobium sp.
CCAAACCAGGAGAACAGCCTTGACTCTCAAATCCCCATATGAGGATGGGTTGAGCTCTTCGCGAAACCCATCAATTCATTGCGCGGACAGACGATGGGTTTCGCGAAGAGCTCAACCCATCCTACAAGTAGGAAACATCCAGCGATTGCATTTGTCCTGATGACAAACTGAAAACGCGGCAGTAGCCTCCTCAAAAATACAAATCATATGGGAGGAGTGGCATGCCAGACGCAGCGGTCGCAGCACGTTCTTCTGAAACAACCAACCGCGGGACGACGCAGATCGATGTCGCCGTGGTCGGCGCCGGGTTTGCCGGCCTTTATCTCCTGCATAAATTACGAAAAGCCGGCTTCAGCGCCGTCGCGATCGAGGAAGCGGACGACGTCGGCGGCACCTGGTACTGGAACCGCTATCCCGGCGCGCGCTGCGATATCCAGACCATCGACTACAGCTACACGTTCGATCCCGAGTTGGAGAAGGCGTGGCAATGGTCGGAGAAATACGCCACCCAGCCCGAAATCCTGCGCTATCTCGGTTTCGTCGCCGACCGCTACGATCTCAGGCGCGACATCCGTTTTGGCGAGAAAGTCACGGGCGCGAAGTGGGATCAGGCCGCGGAGCGCTGGCTGCTGAGCACCGACAAGGGCACGACGATATCCTGTCGCTACTACATCATGGCGACCGGCTGCCTCTCGGCACCAAAGCCGCCGGAGATCGACGGCGTCAAGGATTTCAAAGGCGAAGTCTATTTCACCGGCCGCTGGCCGCATCACGAGGTGAAACTCGCCGGCAAGCGCATCGCGGTAATCGGCACCGGCTCGTCGGGCATCCAGTCGATACCATTACTTGCGGAACAGGCGTCGCAGCTCACCGTGTTCCAGCGCACGCCGAATTTCGCCCTGCCCGCCCATAACGGCCCCTCGCCGGCCGAGCGCCGCGCGCTGCTGGAAGGCGACCGCGCCGGCTATCGCGAGCAGGCGCGCTGGTCGCTGGCGGGCGTCCCCTATCCGCAGCAGATGGCGGTAAGCTGGCAATTGAGCGACGCCGAACGCCGCGAGCGGTTCGAGCAGGCCTGGGCTGCCGGCGATCTCGTTTATATCCTGACGCAGCTTTGGGCCGACCAGGGCGTCGATGCCGACGGCAACGCGCTGCTCGCCGACCTGATCCGTGAAAAGATCCGCAACACCGTCAAGTATCCGGAGACGGCGGAAGCCTTGACGCCACACGATCATCCGTTCGGCGCCAAGCGGCCCTGCCTCGACACCAACTATTACGCCACCTACAACCGCCCGAACGTCACGCTGGTGAATCTGCGGCAGGAACCGATTACGGCGATCACGGCGTCCGGCATCAAGACCGACAAGCGCAGCTTCGATGTCGACGTGATCGTGTTCGCGACCGGTTTTGACGCCATGACCGGCGCGATCAAGGCGGTGCATCCGATCACCGGCCGCGACGGCAAATCGATCAACGACGTCTGGGCCGACGGACCGCAGACCTATCTCGGGCTGACGGTGACGGGCTTCCCGAACCTGTTCCTGATCACCGGTCCGGGCAGCCCATCGGTGCTGTCGAACATGGCAGTGTCGATCGAGCAGCACGTCGACTGGGTCGTGGATCGGCTGGCCGCCATGCGCGAGGCCGGCTTCACCACGATGGAAGCGACGGAAGCCGCGCAGGCCGGCTGGGCCAGGCACATAGCCGATTGCGCGACGATGACGCTGCATCGGCTGGCCAACACCTGGTACACCGGCGCCAACGTTCCCGGCAAGGCGCAGGGCGTGATGCCTTATACCGGCGGCGTCGGACCGTATCGCAGCATCTGCAACGAGGTGGTCGGCCGCGGCATGCTGGGGTTCAAGCTCTCAGGCCCCGGCGTCGCCGAGCAGCGCAACGACGGCGAGGTGGTGCGGCTGCAGCCGGACGTGCGGCTGGTGCTCGGCATGCTGGAGCAGATGAACCTGCCGCAGATCGAATCGCTGGGCTCGCAGGGTGCGCGCGACTTCCTCACCGAATTCAACAAGGGCCGCCCGATGGGACGGCCGGTCGGCGAGGTCGGCACGGGCGCGCTGCAGGGCGCCGACGGTCCGCTGCCCTATCGGCTCTATCGGCCGGCGACGCCGGGGCCGCACCCGATCGTGGTGTATTTCCATGGCGGCGGCTGGGTGCTGGGCGACGAACTCTCCGACGACCCGTTCTGCCGCGACCTCTGCCGCCGCAGCAGCATGATCGTGGTCAGCGTCGGCTATCGTCATGCGCCCGAGCATCGCTTCCCGGCGGCGGCCGAGGATGGCTATGCGGCGACGCGCTGGATCGCCGAGCACGCCGCCGAGCTTGGCGGCAAACAGGGCCCGCTGCTGGTCGCGGGCTGGAGCGCCGGTGCCAACATCGCCGCCGTCACCTGCCACTTGGCGCGCGATCGCGGCGGACCGCAGATCGCGGGGCAATTGCTGGTCTGTCCGGTCACCGATTGCCGGTTCGACCGTCAATCCTACGCCGACAACGCGGTCGGCTATTTCCTGACGCGCGCGCTGATGTTCTGGTTCTGGGACATCTATTGCTCGCCGGCCGACCGCACCGACCCCCGTGCCTCGCCATTGCGCGGCAACCTGAAAAACCTGCCGCCGGCGTTCGTGGCGACCTGCGAGTTCGACCCGCTGCGCGACGAGGGGATCGAATATGCCGAGGCGATGGCTTCCGCCGGTGTTCCGGTCGAGCAGTTGCAGGCGCGCGGCCACATCCACTCCTCGCTCGTGATGGTGGACGTGGTGGTCACCGGCGTCAGCGCCCGCATCAAGATGGCGGAAGCGCTGCGCGGCTTTGCCGGACTGCCGCGAAAACTAGAAACGAGTGATGCTGCGCCGATCCAGGTGAACGCCGCCGCTGGCTAGCGCGCGACAGGCAATGGCCGGGCGGCCTGAGTATCACTCAGGCCCACTTGCCCGTGGGCGTTCGCATGGCCTCATGCAATAGAATTTCTACGGCAACAACCCGTCGCATTCCGCTTATGGTCTCCGCGACATCTCGGAGGTCCCGGCCAGAAAACATACCTCGGAAACCCAATCCCATGAGCGGTACAGACGATGCCAAGGCCATCGAAGGCGTGGTCCAATCCTATCTCGATGGCCTCCACGAGGGCGACGCGAGAAAGATTGCGAGCGCCTTTCATCCGACCAGCGCGCTCACCAGCATCTCCGAGGCGGGTGACCTCGCGATCACGCCCCGCGACGTATGGCTGGAGAATGTCCGGAACCGGCCGTCGCCGAAGCAGCGCGGCCTGTCGCGGCATGACGAAGTGCTGTCGATCGATCTGGTCGGCCCGACGATGGGCTATTGAAGCTGAAATGCGCGATCCCGCCGCGGTACTTCACCGACCAACTGTCGCTGCTGAAAATAGACGGCCGGTAGCAGGTCGCGCAAAAGGTTTTCATGACGGAGCTTCGAGATTGATCTGCCGGGCACGCGTACGATGGGTAGAGCTCTTGCGAAACCCATCGCCAGGTTTTCTGAAGTGATGGGTCGCTGCGCTCTACCCATCCTACAAGCTACCGCACTCACGCGCTGACGATCGAAGGAAGCCGGCATGAACGTACTCAACGACTACATGGTCGACCGCCGCCTGTCGCTGCTGGACAAGACCAAGATCCAGGCCCAGGTGCTGGTGCCGGTGCTGCAGGCGTTGCGCGCCGAGCTCGGAAAGGGAAAGGCCGAAGCGCTGGTCCGTCAGGCCTTGCGTGACTGGTCCAGACAATTGTTTGCCGCCGTCGGCGAGCGCGTCGAAGGCAGTCCGCGGCGCAAATGGGCGGCGATGCAGACCGCGCTGACCGAGATTACCGAACGCGAGGTGACGTTCGAGATGATCCGGCACGATAAGGATGTAATGGAATTCGACGTCACGGATTGCCGGTTTGCAAAATTCTTCCGCGCGCTCGGCGAGCCGGAGCTCGGCGCGCTATTGGTCTGCGCTACCGATTTCGACATCGTCGCGGCCAGCGACGGCGAGGTCGGCCTGACGCGCTACCAGACCCTGATGCAGGGCGCGCCGAGCTGTACGTTCCGCTACAAGTTCGCGCCGCGGACGTGAGGGCCGCGTAGGATGGGTTGAGCCCCGTGCGAAACCCATCGCCGTTCCGCGCAATGAATTGATGGGTTTCGTGCGCTCAACCCATCCTACGCACCTACTCCGCAGCAGTCGCTTGCCGCGCATCGGCACCGAACACGACGCCCTCGTATCCTTTCTGCGCGACGTCGGTAATCGCCGCGACGTATTTCGGCGTGCCGCCGTTGTAAACGAGATAGCGCGTCTTGCCGTATTCGTGGCCGGGAACGTTTGAATTGTAACCGGTGAACCATGACTTGGCTTTGCGCATCAGCATGATGGCGTACATCTTGGTGACGTGCGCGGTCCAGCGCGCCTGCGCCTCGGCCGTGGGTTCTGCACGCGTATAGCCGCGGCGCCAGATGTGTTCGAGCAGGCCCATGCACCAGCCGACGCCGTTCTCGATGCCGCGCGGGAAATTCGTCGATGCCGACCCGCTCTGCGGCCCGGTCGGCATCAGCAGATTCGGAAAACCGTGGGCCATCATGCCGAGAAAGGTCGAGGGACCGTCGCGCCACGCGTCGGCCAGCTTCACGCCGCCGACACCGGTGATGTCGATCGCATCGAAGGCGCCGGTGATGGCGTCGAAGCCGGTGGAATAGACGATGATGTCGAGATCGTAGTCGCGCGCTGACGTGCGCAGGCCGGTCTCGGTGATGCGCTCGAGCGGCGTCTCGCTGAGGTCGACGAGATGCACATTGTCGCGGTTATAGGCCTCGAAATAGTGGGTCTCCAGCGGCACGCGCTGCACGCCAAAGCCATGATCCTTCGGGATCAGCTTCTCTGCGGTCACCGGGTCTTTTACGCGTTTGCGAATGCGATCGGCGATATAAGCAGAGAATTCGGCGTTGGCCGCCTCGTCGGTAAAGATCTCGCGAAAATTGCTCAGCCAGATGCCGAAACCGGGCTCGTCATAAAGCTTGTCCCACAGCGCGATCCGCTCCTCGGGCGTGACCTCGTAGAAGCCGCGCCGATCCGGCTCGTGCTCGAAACCGCCGGGGCTACGGGTGCAGGCGGCAAAAATTTCGTCGTAGCGCGCGCGGATGTCGGCCATCTCCTGTTTGGAGATCGGGCTGTTGTTGAGCGGCGCGCTCCAGTTCGGGCGGCGCTGGAACACGGTCAGGTCACCGACCTTGTCGGCGATCTCGCCGATGATCTGGATCGCGGTGGCGCCGGTGCCGATGATGCCGACCCTCTTGCCGGCGAGGTCAATCGGCTCGTGCGGCCAGTAGAAGGTGTGGAACGAGCGGCCCTTGAACGTTTCCATGCCTTGCAGCCGCGGCAACGTCGGCACCGCCAACAGGCCTACCGCGAGAATGACAAAGCGACAGGTCAGCTCAAAGCCATCGTCGAGCCGGAGCTTCCATTGATTGCTCGTTTCGTCGAACATTGCGGCCGCGACCTTGCGGTTGAACCGCATGTGCTTTCGCAGGTCGAACTTGTCGGCGACGTAGTTGAGATAGCGCAGATTCTCCGGCTGCGACGAAAAGCGCTCCTTCCAGTGCCACTCGTTCAGCAGCTCCTTCGAGAACGAATAGCCATAGGTGTAGCTCTCGGAATCAAACCGCGCGCCCGGATAGCGATTCCAGTACCAGGTTCCGCCGAGATCGGGCGCGGCGTCAAGCACCAGGGCATCAATTTCGAGATCGGCCAGCCGCTTGATCTGGTAGATGCCGGAGACGCCGGCGCCAACGACGACGACCTCATAGTGCGACTTGATGCCGTCGGGCATGCGCGGCCTCCCAATGTTGTGTGTTGGTAGATGTTGGCGCGACTATAGCGGATTATTCGCGCTGCGCACTTGTGTCAGGATGCCAGGGTGGGCGAGGAAACCGGCGCTCAAACATTGTTTGAAAGCATCCGGCTACAGGCCACTCCCGGCTGCCTGTCGCCGGACGCGACGACGAACGAACGTGGCTCCCTTGCATGTTTTTCTGTCATGGCTCGCCCGGGATTTTTAGGGTGTAATGACGGCAGCAGAACAAAGCCGGGAGGGCAATCCTGTGAGCTACGAGCATATCACCTGCGATCTCGACGGCGCGATCATGACCGTCACGCTCAACCGGCCCGACAAGCTGAACGCCTATACCGGGCAAATGGGCGCCGAGCTCACAGATGCGTTCGAGCGCGCCGACGGCGACGACAATGTCCGCGCCATCATCGTGACCGGCGCGGGCCGCGCCTTCTCCGCCGGGGCCGACGTATCGGGCGGCGCGGCGAGCTTTGATACCTCGGGCAAGCATGGTGCCGGCGTCTTCGCCAGCGCCAAGCCGGGCGGCGGGCGCTTTGTCGAGGCGATCTTCAACTGCCGTAAACCGTCGATCGCGGCGATCAATGGATCGGCCGTGGGCGTCGGCATCACCATGACCTTGCCGATGGATGTGCGGATCGCGGCGCGCGGCGCCAAGATCGGCTTCATCTTTGCCCGCCGCGGCCTGGTGCCGGAAGCCGGCAGCGCCTGGTTTCTGCCCAAACTGGTCGGGCTGCCGCAGGCGCTGCGCTGGTGCCTCTCGGGACGGACCTTTGATGCGGACGAAGCCAAGGCGGGCGGGCTCGTTTCCGAGGTGGTCGAGCCGGCGGAGCTTCTCGATCGCGCGAAGGAAATCGCCCGCGAGATGACCGAAGCGACCTCGCCCGTCGCAATCGCGCTGACGCGGCAGATGCTGTGGCGCTTTGCCGGCGCGCCAACTCCCTTCGAACTACTCGATATCGACAAGCCGATGTCGATCGAGCGCGGCGGCCATGCCGACGTGCGCGAAGGCGTGCAGGCCTTTCTCGAAAAGCGGCCGCCGTCCTTTCCCGGAAAAGTATCGCAGGACATGCCGAGCCAGTATCCGTGGTGGCAAGACCACCGATAGAGTTCAGAACGCCCACCCCCGCACCGCCCGTCACCTTTCACCCGATATCGAAGGCCATCCGATGCACGACCAGTTCTCCAATACGCAAACGATCCGTAAACCCGCCGTGACTTCCAAGGGCGGCATCGTCGCCGCGCAATCGGGCAAGGCGGCGCGGGTCGGCGCCGAGGTGCTGGCGGCCGGCGGCGACTGCATCGATGCGGTCATCGCGACCACGTTTGCGCTCGGCGTGCTGGAGCCCTGGATGAGCGGGGTCGGCGGCGGCGGCGCGATGGTGCTCTACCGGGCGCGCGAGGACCGCTACGAGGTGATCGACTACGGCATGCGCGCGCCGCAGAGCCTGCGGCTGGAGGATTATCCGCTGGCCGGCGACGGCGCGGCGTCCGACATCTTTCCGTGGCCGCGGGTGAAGGACGACCGCAACATCCACGGCCCCGGCGCGATCGCGGTGCCCGGCGTGGTGGCCGGCATGGAGGAAGCGCATCGCCGCCATGCCAAACTGCCGTGGAAGGAATTGGTCTCACCGAGCATTGCGCTTGCCGGTGAAGGGTTGGCGGTCGACTGGTGGACCACGCTGATGATTTCCAGCGCGGCCGCGGATATCAGGCGCTACCCCGCGAGCGCCGCGGCCTACCTTCTCGACGGTCTGCCGCCGAACGCACCATGGGGCATCAAGGCAAAAGTTCGCATGCCGCAGGACCGGCTCAAGGCTACGATGGCGCAACTCGCCAGCGCCGGCCCGCGCGACTTCTACGAAGGCGATCTGGCGCAAAGCCTCGCCGCCGACATCCAGGCCGCCGGCGGCGCGCTGTCGGTCGAAGACCTCAAACCGTTCAGCGCGCATTTGCGCGAGCCGCTCGCCATTCCCTATCGCGGCGGCAAAGTGTTCGCGACGCCCGAACTCACCGCGGGCCCCACACTGTCACGCACGCTCGGCCTGCTGCAGAACGATCTCAAGCCCGCGCGCAGCGGGCCGGATGCCGCCGCCTACGTCGCCTATGCCTCGGCGCTGCAGGCGGCCTATCGCGAACGGCTGAAGGACATGGGCGATCAGGACGGCCGGCGCTCACTCGGCGCCGACGCGCTGGCGCCGGCCTGCACCACGCATTTTTCCGTGGTCGACCGCGACGGCAACATGGCGGCGGTGACGCAGACGCTGCTGTCGAGCTTCGGCTCCAGATTCGTGTCCGGCCAGACCGGCCTCACCATGAACAACGGCATCATGTGGTTCGACCCGACGCCTGGCACGCCCAACTCGCTGGCGCCGGGCAAGCGCTGCCTGACCAACTACACACCTGTCATAGCGCAGGCGAGCGACGGCCGCCGCGCCGCGATCGGCGCCTCCGGCGGCCGGCGCATCCTGCCGGCGGTGAGCCAGCTAACGTCGTTCGTCATGGACTACGGCATGGACCTCGACGCGGTGATCCATCAGCCGCGCATCGACGCCAGCGAAGGCGCGATCGTCATCGGCGACGTGCGGTTGCCAAAACCCGCGCGCGAGGCGCTCGGCGCAAAGTTCGACTATGAGGAAGCGCGCGTCCAGACCCTGCCGATGAAATTTGCCTGCCCCAGCATCGTGCTGCGCGACGGCGATGCCAACAGCGGAGCGACCGAGGTGTTCCAGCCGTGGAGCGAGGCGGTCGCGGAGGGGTAGCGCGGCCCTTTAAATCGAGGAACATCATGCTATATTGCAGGTATGACAGCCAAGATCCTTCAAGATGCATTGCGGCGTGTCGAGGATTGGCCTGAAGCCGCTCAGGTCGAACTCGCAGAGATAGCGCTTGAGATCGAGGCGGGCCTCGGCGCGGGCACGTATCACGCGACACCAAAAGAACTCGAAGGTATCGATCGGGGTTTGAAGGCTGCACGCGAAGGCCGTTTCGCAACCGAAGATCAGGTCAGACAGGTTTTCCAGAAGAACAGGCCCGCATGAGAGTGGTCTATACCGTCGAGGCGCTTGCCGATCTGGATGGTATCCTTCTCTTCTCGCAAACCACTATCCAGCTATTTCAGGGGCGTTCGAAAATCGCCTCCACGCAGTTGTTGCGCGCATTGCCAGGTGGCCGGAGAATGCACAGGAAGTCGCGGAGCGCCCAAGTGTGCGGATGGCTCCGCTGATCCGGTATCCCTACAAGATTTTTTACCGGATATCGAACGAGACCGTCTAACTCCTCCACATTCATCACGCTGCTCGCGAAGAGACGTGACAAGTTGGTGTAAACTCATCTCATC
>CADEDX010000133.1:9199-13467 GCA_902826195.1 uncultured Bradyrhizobium sp.
GCGGATCAGATCGAACGTATAGTTCGTCGTGCCATAGGCGAAGGCGATCATGCGGCCGCCGAGCTCGCTGCCGAAATCGGCCTCGATCTGGTCGGGGTCATGCTTGAGGCCTGGATTGACCTGGCCCCCATTATTGCCCGATGCGCCCCAGCCCGGCTGCTGCGCTTCCAGCACCATCACATCCACGCCCTGCTTGGCCAGATGCAGCGCGGTGGACAGCCCGGTAAAACCACCGCCGACGATCGCGACCGAGACCTTCCTGTCGGCCTGCAGCGGCGGCGCCGGTGTCGGCTCAACCGCCGTATCGGCGTAGAGGCTTGGCCGCGGGGGCAGATGGACAGGCGCGTTCATATTCGCAAACTCAGAGTGGATGCAGCACGCGCCGCAGAAAATCCTGCGTGCGCGCGTGCTGCGGTTGGTTGAGGACCGATTTCGCCGGACCCTGCTCGACGATCACGCCGCCGTCGATGAACAGCACGCGGTCCGCGACGTCCTTGGCGAAGGCCATCTCATGGGTGACGACGACCATGGTCATGCCGTCATCGGCGAGCTTGCGCATGACGCCCAGGACGTCGCCGACCAGTTCGGGATCGAGCGCCGAGGTCGGCTCGTCGAACAGGATCGCCTTCGGCTGCATCGCGAGCGCCCGGGCAATCGCGACCCGCTGCTGCTGGCCGCCGGAGAGTTGCGGCGGATAGACGTCGGCCTTTTCGGAAAGCCCCACGCGTTCCAGCAAGGCGCGGCCGCGTTCCAGCGCCTCGGCGCGCGGCTCCTTCTTCACATAGATCGGCCCCGCGATGACGTTTTCGAGCGCGGTCCGGTGCGGAAACAGGTTGAAGCGCTGGAACACCATCGAGACCTGGGTCCGCACCGAGACGATCGAGGGCGCATTGCGGTCGACACGGATGCCCTCGATGCGGATGTCACCGCGGTCGTAGCTTTCCAGCCCGTTGATGCAGCGCAGGATCGTCGACTTGCCGGAACCGGACGGGCCGATGATGCAGACCACCTCGCGCTTGGCGATCGACGCCGAGATCCCCTTTAGCACCTCGACCTTGCCAAAGCTCTTGTAGATGTCAGTCAGCTCAATCATTTGCGGTTCGCCTTCTTTTCGAAGTGGCGAACCAGCAGGATGAGCGGGATGCTCATGGTCAGATACATCAGGGCCACCAGCGTGAAGACGCTGGTGTTCTTGAAGGTGGAGGATGCGATCAGCTTGCCCTGCAGCGCGAGTTCGGCGACCGTGATGGTCGATGCCTGCGAGGAATCCTTCAGCATCATGATCATGATGTTGCCGTAGGGCGGCAGCACGATCTTGATCGCTTGCGGCAGCACCACCCGGCGCATGGTGAGCCACCAGCCCATGCCGATGGTCTGCGCCGCCTCGATCTGCCCCTTGTCGATCGCCTCGATGCCGGCGCGGAAATTCTCCGACTGGTAGGCGGAATAGGCGATGCCGAGCCCTAGGATCGAGGCCTGCAGCGCCGTCAGCGCGACGCCGAAATCGGGCATCACGAAATACAGAAAGAACAGCAGTACGATGATCGGGATGCCGCGGATGACGTTGATCAGGCCGGCGCTCAGGCTGGCGAGCACGCCGATTCCGGACACCCGCAACAGCGCCCAGAACAGCCCGAACACGGTCGACAGCGCCAGCGAGCCGATGGTTACGACCACCGTCAGCCATACGCCCTGCAGCAGGATCGGGAAGAACTCGACGGCGTCGCTGAAAAATTTTTGCATCGGCCCGGATCAGAGAGTTGCGTGCGGCTGCAGCGGATGCACGGCGCGTCCGACTTAGGAAGCGTCGGGCTTCTGTCCCCATCTCTCGAGAATTTTCGCGATGGCGCCGCTGGCCTTCAGCTTGGATAGCGAGGCGTTGATCTTGGCCAGCAATTCGGTGTCGCTCTTGCGGACACCGATCGCGACGGTGCCGACGGTCACGGGCTTGTAGGAATCGACCAGGCGCACCTCGGCAAAATTGCCCTGCTTCAAATTGTAGGCGAGGATCGGATAGTCGGCGAAGCCGGCCTTGAGGCGGCCGGCATTCACGTCTCGCAGGATATCGGGAATGGTGTCGTAGACCTTGACCTCGCTGAACAACCCCGTCTTCTTCAACGCGTCGACGAACGCCGTGCCGACCTGAGCGCCGACGGTTTCGCCCTTGAGGTCTTCCTGCGACGCGTAATTCTTGGCGTCGGTCTTCGGCACCACGAGCCCTTCGCCATAGGTATAGACGGCATCGGAGAAGTCGATCACTTCCTTCCGCGCGGCGGTGGCGAACATGGCGGCCGAGATGATGTCGATCTTGCTGGAGGTCAGCGACGGCACCAGCGTGGAGAACTGCATCGGCTCGATCTGGACCTGGAAGCCGGCTTCCTTGCCGATGCCGGTGATGAGATCGACCATGATGCCCTGAATGGTATTGGTCTTGGTGTCGAGGAAGGTGAAGGGAATGCCTGTCGGCGTCGAGCCTACTTTCAACACCTGCTGCGCGGATGCCGGCACAGCGGCCGTGAGAACTACCGCCGCCAACGCAGCCTGAAAGAGACGCCTCAGAGCCATGGTACAACCTCCTGAATTGAACGCCGCCCTCTCCCGCTCTCGTCCGAACCGACAAGTTGTGGATCGTGCCGTTCAGGCCTATTCTCACTGGTATGAAATTTTGGTCACACCTGCCGGAACATTGCAAGCGATGTCATGCACATGAACAAAGCATGTCTGACGTGATCTGCGGCAGGAGAATAACCTGCCGCCAGTTGCACCGCTTCTCAAACGCGTCGGGAGATGCAAGAGCATCGGTACTATGGGTGCGTTGTGTAACGCGCTCTCGCGACCGAGAGTCTGGAGCAAGTAATGGATCAAGCGCCGAAGGATTGGAGCCCGCACAGCGCGCATTGGGGCGCATTCTCCGCGCGGTGGAACGGTGAAACGCTGGATATCCGGCCTTACGAGAACGACCCGGCTCCCTCCTCGATCCTGCAGAATTTCACCACGGCGATGCGGCACAAGGCCCGCATCCTGCGGCCGATGGTGCGCAAGGCATGGCTGGACCGCAGCAAGGTCACCGAGCACCATTTTGATCAGACATTCGTCGCCTGCCCGTGGGATGAAGTGCTCGATCTTCTCGCGAACGAATTGTCGCGAATTCGAACCAAGCATGGCGTTGCCGCGGTGTTCGGCGGTTCCTATGGCTGGTCCAGCGCCGGACGCGTTCACCACGCCCAGAGCCAGGTGCATCGCTTCCTGAACACCGCGTTCGGCGGCTATGTGGGCTCGGTGAACAGCTACAGCGCCGGCGCTTCGGCCGTGATCCTGCCGCATATCCTCGGCAATTACGAAGCGCTTTCGCGCCACAACGTGACCTGGGATCAGCTCGCCGAACATAGCGACACCGTGCTCGCCTTCGGCGGCATGGCCTTGAAGAACTCCGAGGTCGCCAGCGGCGGCGTCAGCCGGCACATCGAGCGCGATGCGATGCAACGGGCCGTACAGCGCGGCGCCGTGTTCTATGGCGTTTCGCCCTTGTGCGACGACATGCCGGAAGTGGCAGGCGCGCACTGGCTGCCGATCAAGGTCGGCACCGACGTGGCGCTGATGCTGGCGCTGGCCCACACGCTGCTGGTCGAGAATCTCTGGGACCGTGAATTTGTCGCGCGCTATTGCACCGGCTTCGAGGTCTTCGAGCGTTATCTGCTGGGCCGCGACGACGGCACGCCAAAGGACGCGGCATGGGCTGCAGATATCGCCGGCATTTCCGCGACCACGATCATCGGCCTCGCCCGCCGTTTGCCGCACGGACGCACCCTGATCACGGTCTCGCATTCGCTGCAGCGCGCGCAATATGGCGAACAGCCGGTGTGGATGGGCGCGGTGCTCGCGGCCATGCTCGGCCAGATCGGCCTGCCCGGCGGCGGCTACAATTACGCGCTGGGCGCGCTCGGCCATACCGGCCGCCGTCCCCACGGCCTTCCGATCCCGACGCTGCCGCAGGGCAAGAACGGCGTCAGCGAATTCATCCCGGTGGCACGCATCAGCGACATGCTGCTCAATCCGGGCGAGCCGTTCGACTACAACGGCCGCACGATGCGCTACCCCGATATCAAGCTGGTCTATTGGGCCGGCGGCAACCCGTTCCATCATCATCAGGACATCAACCGGCTGCGCCGCGCCTTCAACGTTCCCGAAACCATCGTCGTGCACGAAAGCGCTTGGACGCCGATGGCGAAATTCGCCGACATCGTGCTGCCGGCCACCATGACGCTGGA
>CADEDX010000134.1 GCA_902826195.1 uncultured Bradyrhizobium sp.
GGTCAAGGCCGTCGCGGCGCGGGGCGAGCAGGTCGTCGAGTTCGCCCGTCGCCACCACATTCCGACCGCTTACCGCAGCTTCCGTGACCTGATCGCTGACGTCGATATCGACGTCATCGACATCTGCACGCCGCCCAATCTGCACGCGTCGATGATCGTCGACGCCATGCAGGCCGGCAAGCATGTGATCTGCGAAAAGCCGTTTAGCGGTTATTTCGGGCGCGACGGCGACGCGCAGCCGATCGGCAAACATGTGCCGAAAGCGCAGATGTACGAGCGGGTGATGGAAGAAATGGCCGCGACCCGCGCGGCGATCGAGAAGACCGGCCGACTCTTCATGTATGCCGAGGACTGGATCTACGCGCCGGCGGTGACCAAGACCGTGGAGATCCTGAAAGCGACAAAAGACAAGATCCTGTTCATGAAGGGCGAGGAGAGTCATTCCGGCTCGCATGCCGCGCACGCTGCGCAGTGGGCGATGACCGGCGGCGGCTCGCTGATACGGATGGGATGCCATCCATTGTCGGCGGTGCTCTATCTCAAGCAGGTCGAGGCCCACGCGCGCGGCGAGACGATCACGGTTGCCAGCGTGACCTGTGACGTCGGCAACGTCACGGCCTGTCTCCGCCCGGACGAACGCGTCGTGCTCAAGGCCAATCCCGTCGACGTCGAGGATTGGGGCATGCTGACGGCGACCTTCTCCGACGGCACTAAGGCCACGGTGTTCTCCGGCGACATGATTCTGGGCGGCGTGCGCAATTTGATCGAGACCCATACCAATAGCGGCGCACTGTTCGCCAACATCACGCCGAACACGCACATGATGAGCTACCAGACAGCTGAGGAAAAACTCGCCGCCGTCTACATCACCGAAAAGGTCGACCGCAAGACCGGCTGGCAATATGTCTGCATCGAGGAAGAGTGGACGCGCGGCTACATCCAGGAAATCCAGGACTTTATGGAATGCGTCGCGACCGGCCGGCAGCCGCTGTCGGATCTGGCGCTGGCGTTCGAGACGATCAGGGTGAACTACGCCGGGTATTGGGCGGCGGAGGAGGGGCGGCGGGTGGTGTTGTGAGGCCGTGCGCATGAAGCCAGTTGGAATTAGGGCGGCGGCGTCGCAGGCAACGGCCGGGAAGAATGGTCCGGACCGTTGTTAGTTGGCGAAAGGCGTCTGCGGCGTGATCTTGTTCTGCGCGATGATGGCTTCGGCCCGTGCGAGATTTTCCAGCAGGCGTTTGCTCGTCAAGACAAGGAAGTAATAGCCGAACTGCGGGTTTTGGAAGTAGATCTCGAGCAATTTTTCATAGCTGATCGTCAGGACGCGGCCATCCTCGATACATTCAATCGTCGCGGTTCGGCGGTTGTCGGGCGTTAGGAAACCAAGCTCGCCCATCAAACGCCCCGGCGGAAGTTCGACGTTGATTTCGATGACCCGGAATTTTCCGGTGACAGTCAGCAGCATTTCGTTGGCTGCTTCGCCCTTCTTCATCAAGATATCGCCCTTGCGATATTTGCGGTCGGTCATGAACGGCTTGAGCCACTCCATCGACATGTCGCCCTGTGTTGCGGTGCGAGCCTTCTTTACTAGAGCGAGCATCTGATGGAGACGATAGGCATTAATTGGAATCATCAGCAGATAAAGAAGAAACGTCGCGACGGCTCCGGTGAGCGCACCGAAGACGGCGAAGAACGCGCACCCGATCATGTTCGCGACCCGAAGCGGCACCATCGTGTGCGTCAGCAATGTGGCGACAAAGAAGATCGCGCCGACCAGGGCGAACATGTTGGCAAGCGTAATGTTGTGCAGAAAGAGTTCCAGCAGGCGGTTGAAGATGGCGTCCCAAGTCACATTGTTCGGATCGAGACCCAGTTGAATCAGTATTTTCGCGAACCTAAGGTTGTCGGTTGCTGCATCGAGGATGCGGTCCAGCATGACGGGACATATCTCCTTTGGAGCCAGTGAAGCCAGCTTACCAAAAGTGGCTATAGCGCAAACCTGGCCCGACTCCGAGATGGGCTCAAAAGCAGACACACGCTGGGGACGACGGGGACCGCAACTCGTCGGTCAGCCCCCGGGGCCGTCTCTCATGATGAAGCCCATCAGCTCGCCCACGTTGAGCTCCAGATCCCGGATGGTGTCCTTGACGACATCCCCGATCGAGATCACCCCCACGACCTTGCCTGCGTCCAGCACCGGCAGATGGCGAAAGCCGCGCTCGGCCATCATTGCCATGCAGCCATCCAACCGATCGTCCAGCTTCACCGTCACCGGGTTGCGCGTCATTATCTGGCTCACCGGCGTCTGCTTCGCATCGAGCCCGGGCAGCAGCACTTTGATGGCGCAGTCGCCCTGGGTCACGATTCCGACCAGCACGCCGTCGTCGATGACCAGCACCGACCGGACGCGGTTGTCGCGCATCTGGCGCAAGGCGTCGATAACCACGTCGCCGGAACGAACATGGATCAGCGCGCCGCCCTTCTGGGCCAGAGCGCTCTTTACTGTGCTCATCGATCTCTTCTCCTCACCCTGTCTTGCACCATCTTCGTGGTCCGCATCGAAAGGATAGTCGAAAGATCTTACCCCGTCAGCACCGTTCCGCCGGCCTGGCGCGCTTCAATCGTGCGATCGACGTGTGAGCCTCCCTGTCGCGGGGTGCGGAGGAGGTGTCGGCAATGGGCCGGAGCGGAAATCGGCTGCGCCTTCTAAAAATCACAGCCCAAAAGTTTTATCCGGCGCTGCGGACCGGAATGGAAGCACGCCGCAAGCCGGGGGTACCCGGCTTGCGGATGTTGCGGAAACCGCCTGACGGTTAGATCCAGCCGCGGCCGCCGCTCAGGTGGCTGAAGCCGTCGGCCTCGTGCTGCCTGGCCTCGGCCAGCTCCGACAGGCCGCCGAAGAAGTCGCCCCGCGCGAAATCCTGCTGGGCGTCGCGGTAATCCTGCTGAGCCATGCGGAAGTCCTGGGCGGCTTCACGCAGGTTGTTGTGGTTGTGGTGGTGATGGTGACCATGGCAGCCGTGGCTACCCTGGCTGCCTTGGCCTCCGAAGAGACCACCCAGCATACCACCCACCATATTTCCAATGAGAGGTGCTGCAAGACCTGCGAGTGCGAACATAGTGCATTCTCCATTTTGCTAAGGGTACCCGCGCCGACCCAATGCCAGACAACCGGGACCTTGCTGTTGTTTGTGCCGACGAATCCAAATGAATTCCGTGCTGCAGATCACGGATGTCATGGCTCATGACGTGCGACAAAATGCGCGCGAACTCTCTATTTCACTCGCGAAGAAGACCCTCGGCTCGTGGCACGAGCCGGGGGTCTTTTTTGCAACGGGGCTCGTCCGCGTGAACGCGGTTCGTCAGGGTCGCGAGTCGAAGCAGGTTCAAGTTGTATCGCAGAAAATGCGTAGGCCGCCGCTCCGAGTGACAAGCCTCACGGAACTCTTCTCGCTGCTTAGGCAAAGAGCACGGAGGCATCCGGGTGCGTCCCACGACGGCGACGCAGGGCACTCCCTTAAGGAAAAGAGAGGACTTCACCATGTGTGGAATTGGCAATTACGGAGTCGCCTCTGAATTTCACGAGGCGCGACAAGACTTCCGCGAGGCCCGGCAGGAGACCGGCGAGGCGAAGCAGCACTTTGCGGAGGCGCGGGAGCAGTTTTCGGAGGCCCGGGAGGACTTCGCGCACGGAAATACATTCTAGGCGGCATAGCGCATACGATTGCGGGACGTCGCGAACTCGCCGAAGGGCGCGAGGATCTCGCCGACGCGCGTCAGGCTCGCGCCGAGGGGTTTCAGCATCTCGCACAGGGCTATATGGGCCAGGCCCTTGGCTTCGGCGGCCTCGGCGGCTTTGGAGGCCTCGGCGGTTACTATGGCGGGCTCGGCCCCAACATCGATCCTGGTTTTAACCCCTTCGGTGGCGGATTTAACGGAGCTGGCTTTGACCCCGGGTTCATTCCCCCCGGCTTGGGCGGCTTTGACGGACCGGGCTTTGACCCCGGATTAACCCCCGGCTTCGGTGGTGGTGGCGGGCTGCTCCCCGCAGCTGGAGAGGTCATCGGCGGAGGACTCGAGGCGGCTGAGGACGTTCTCGACGGCGTTGGCAATGCGGTGGGCGATCTCGCACGCGGCGACGTGATCGGCGCGGCGCAGGACGTCGTCGGCGGCGTGGTAAAGGGCGTCGAGGGCGCCGTCGGTGGCGTGGCCAAGGGCGTCGGCAAATTGTTCGGGCTCTAAAGCAGCTCGAACGACTCTTGCTGCGATGGAGATCCCGATCTCCATCGATTCTGGGGGCGGCAGCCCCGCCGCCCTCAGCAGCCCGGTGCAAACGCGGTCTTCCGTTTATTTGGCAGGGCGGTGTTCGATGGCTTTGGGGCATGAGTGCCCAGCGATCTGTCGCAACGACAGCGATGTCCGGCCCGGCCTGCGCGTTCGATCCAACCTTTGCGGACGACGTGGCGCGATGCCAGCGATCAGCTCTTTGAGATGCGTGCGCAGCGACGCGAGCCATTCGCAGGCGACCACGCGAATACAATCCCGGAGACCTCAGGGAACGAGCGTTGTTGCCGCGGCGTGCGGAGCGGCGACGCGTGAAGCCGACCGCCAGCTCCGCCGGCGGTTGCGGCAGCCATGTCGAAACCCGCTTCGCTATCGTCGCTTCGCAAGCTAATAATCTGAGTAACCGCCGTAGCCGCCACGATAATAGCCGCCGCCATAACCGGCGCCATAATAGCCGCCATCGTAGCCACCACGATCCCAACCGCCACCGTAGACACAGCAGGGCGGCGGAGCATAGACGCGGCAGCAGGGCGGCGGCGGAGGCGGAGGAGGCGGGACATAGACTTGGCAGCAGCCGCTACCGCCCGCGTAGTAGCCGCCGCCCCGATATCCGTATCCGGCGGCACCATAGCCACCGCGGTAGTAGCCATCTGCTTGGGCCGTGTCAGGAATGGTGGCGGCAGCGAGTGCGAGAACTGCCGTGGACACGACGGCTATCCTGCCGAATTTCAGTATCATGAGACGTCTCCTGCTATTTGTCTGGCGGTGAGCCCGCACTTGGATCGCAGTTTGCCAACAGAAACTTCAAACAAGGCGCAAGCTGGGATTTTCGGGCGGCTGTCTCGCGATATCTCCCGATATGGTTAAGCCGAGGACCGTCGGATGGTTCGGCGGCGCTTGCCCATCTGGAATTTCTGCTTCGACAACGTTGCGGGCAGCCGCCTTCGCGGATGCGCGCGATCCTGATCTCGGTCAGGTTGAACGTTGACACGCCCGGGTGAAACGCCTTGCGCAAGAGCGTGCTGCACGGCCTCGCGCAGCAACGATGCGCGACGGATTGATCTGCTCACGCATATCGACCGCACGCATCGCGCTGCGCTTCTTGACGCCGCTCTTGTTGAGTTCAGAAGTGATAATTCACGCCGACGCGCATCACGTTCGACGGGAAACCAGACGAGACGGAAGCCGGAAGGACGGCCGGCTGCGACAGGCCGAGGTAGAGATATTCGACCTTGGCCGACCAGTTCGGACCAAAGCCGAATGGAGCGAGCCCGAATTCGGCGCCGGCGCCAATCGTCCAGCCCGCATGCACACTGGTATCCGACAGCCCGCCGAGCGTGACGTTGCTGATTCCAAAGGCGAGGCCAGCCGTGCCATAGAGGAAGACGAGGTTGTTGATAAGGTATCCGGCCCGCCCGCGCAGCGTTCCGAACCATGGGTTGGAGTACTGGTAATCGGCAAACTTTCCGCTGGCACTCGAGAGGTTGAAATCCGCCTCGACGCCATACACGAACGCACCGTTCTGCCAGTTGTAACCGCCCTGTATGCCGCCAGTGACCCCGCTCGAACCGAAGTTGCCGACGCTTGAGGTCCACTGGAAACCGGCATTAGCGCCGACATAGGGACCCAGCCAGAGACAGGGCAGCAGCGGAGCAAGTGGTGGCGGCGGCGCGTAAGGCGCCTGCCCATACTGGGGAGGCGGCCCATATTGTGGAGGAGGCGCGCCATAGGGAATAGGCGCATCGGCCGCATTCGCCGAAGCGACTGCAAGCATCGTAATCAAGACTGTCCCACCCGGCGCCAGGAAGTTCTGGCGCCGCCAACTAAAATTCATGGCGACCTCTACAAGTGTCGCCCACCGAGCCCGTCAGCAAGGTAAAGGAAGCGAGTTAATGCTGCGCTAACGCGCCGCTCATCCGACTGCGCTCGGCGCGGCCCCCGGTTGATTGAGCGTAACTCGTCGAGCCTGTCACTCCTATCTTCGCTGTTGCCGTCGGTGGCCGTCACTTGCAATGGTCTCTTCGCGACCATCGTCCTGCATGTCGCTGCGCTCATGCAGGCTACGGCGTAGCCGCGTCATTGCGAGCCCATCGGGCGGCGCCTTGCGCCGACCCGTTGCTCGCAATGACGGGAGATACAGCCGCTCCTGCGATCCTCTCCCTCATCCTGAAGAGCTTGCAAAGCAAGCGTCCCGAACGATGAAGCCCCGCAATATCTTATGCTGCATACACCGATGATTTCGGCAACGGGAACACCGGATCCTGCGTGCGAATGTTGGTCGGCCACACCACCGAAATATGCTCGCCGGCGTTTTGCATCACCACCGGCGTCGAGCGTTCGTTCTGGCCGGAGAGCGGCGTGCCGGGCCTGAAGAATTTGACGCCATAGCCCTGGATGGTGCCGCCGGCGGGGATATCGACGTCGAGCGCGGCCTTGCGGATCGCTTCGGGATCGAAGCCGCCATACTTGTCCTTGGCGACGGGCAGCACGTTGTTGAGCAGGATCCAGGTCTGGTTGAATCCCATCGAACAATGCGGCGGCACGTCGGTTGCGGAGGTCTTGGCCTTGTAGCGCTCCACCATGGTCTTGGTGAGGTCGCCGATCCCTGGCGCAAGCTTTGACGCATCGAGCAGTTGCGCCGGCACCGGATCGATGTTGCAGAAATTGTCGATGTCGGCGGCGAACGTCGCCCGCAATTTATCGAGCTGGCTGTAGCCCGCGCCGGCGCCGAACAGCATCTTGAACTTCAGCCCGTTCTCGCGCGCCTGGCGCAGGAACAGCGTGATGTCGGGGTTGTATCCTGCGTGCGAAATCACGTCGGCCTTGGCGCGCTTGATTTTTGTGACCAGCACCGAGAGGTCGGGCGCCGACGCCGAATAGCCTTCCTTGAGCACGACCTGCAGGCCGGCTTCCTTGGCATAGGCCTCGTCGGCGGCGGCGACGCCGACCCCGTAGGGGCCGTCCTCGTGGATCAGCGCGATCTTGACGTCCTTGGGCTCCATGCCGAGCTTGCCCTTGGCGTGTTCGGCGAGGAAGCCGGCAAAGGCCTGGCCGTACTGGTCGGAATGGATCTGCGCGCGGAACACGTATTGAAGGTTCTTGTCCTTGAACACGGCGGTCGAGACCGCGGTCGTGATCCAGAGAATCTTCTTATGCTGCTCGACCTTGGCCGCGAGCGGCACCGCATGCGAGCTGGCATAGACGCCGTTGATGATGTCGATCTTTTCCTGGTCGATCAGGCGGTTGGCCTCGTTGATCGCGACATCCGGCTTGCTCTGGGAATCGGCGGAGACGGGGGCAATCTTGTACTTGCCAAGAATGCCGCCCTTTTCGTTGACGAGATCGATGGCGATCTGCGCGCCGATCGAGGAGGCGACCGACCCGCCTGCAGCGAACGGCCCGGTCAAATCGTAGATCAGCCCGATGCGCACCGTCTCGGCCTGGGCCTGGGCGCGTGTCCAATCGAGGCTGAATGCAGCGGCGGCGGCCGCGGAAGTCTTCAGCAGCGTCCTGCGTGACGTCGGCATCGTATCCTCCCCCTGATGTGTCGCCCGGTTTTTCCGGTGCTTGGTCAAGTATTTGGAGAATGCGATGAGAAGTCAACCAGTGGCGGGGCCGCAAGCGATGTCCTTTGGCCAACCCGCGCACGGGCGCGGCGCAAGGCAAGAGCCGCTGCGGCGAGCACCATTCTCCGCAGCGGCATGACTGCTTGCGTCCGATAGCTACTTGCCCTTGGTGTCGACCTTTTGCTTCTCGTCCTCGTTCATTTTCTTCACCACCGGATCACGCGGGGCCTCGCCGGTGGTCTGACTTGTCGTCGCCGGCGCCGCGTCGTTGGGAAGCGAGGTCTGGCCGGGCGGTGTGGTCGCCGGCCGCGTGGCGGTGGTGCCCGGCGGCGATGAGGTTTGGGCGATCGCCGCCTGTGCATTCAGAACGAGGGCGCCCGACAGCAGCAATGCCGCGAGCGCTATTGAGTTGGGTTTCATGGGTCTGAACTCCTCTCAGACCCATGAAACGGCTGGTTCGCTCTAACGTTCCCTCTACGCCTCCAATTGCTTGCCGATCGGCATGGCGCGAATGCGCTTGCCGGTCGCGGCGAAGATCGCGTTGATCAGCGCCGGCGCAAAGGGCGGCACGCCGGGTTCGCCGACGCCGCTGGGCGGCGTGTCGGGGCCGGGCGGCACGATATAGACGTTCGTGACGCCGGGAGCCTCGTCCATCCGGATCACGGGGAAGTCGTCGAAATTGCCCTGCTGCACCTTGCCGTCCTTGAAGGTGATCGCGCCGTGCTTGGCGAGGCTCATCCCCATGATCGCAGCGCCCTCGATCTGCGACTGGATCCGTTCCGGATTGACGTAGGTGCCGCAATCGATCGCGGTATCGACCCGGAGCACGGTGAGCTTGCCCTTGTCGTCGACGGCGACCTCGACGATGGTCGCGACATAGCTGACGAAGCTGCGGTGCGCGGCAATGCCGAGCCCGTGGCCCTTCGGGACGGATCGGCCCCAGCCGCCCTTGTCCGCGACCAGCTCGACGACCTTGCGCAGGCGCGCGGTGTCGATCGGGTAGCTGTCATAGGGCTCGCCGTAGTTCCAGAGATCCTTTACCGAATCGAGCTTGACGATACGGGGGGAGCCGATCAGCTCGAGCAGCATGTCCTTTGGATCGCGATTGGTGGCCTTGGCGATTTCGGCGACCATCGACTGCACCGCGAAGGCGCGAGGGATGTTCGACACCGAGCGGAACCAGCCGATGCGGTGATGCGCGGCTGCCTCCGGGTTCTCGCATTGCACATTGGCGATCTCGAAGGGCATGTCGACCAGGCCCATGCCAATCTCGAACGGCGCCTGGTTCTTGGCGCCGGCGGCAAAGGTCGAGGCGATGGTTGGCGCCACGCTGCGATGCCGCCATGCCGTCACCTTGCCGCTCTTGTCGAGCCCAGCCTCGATGCGTTCCACCGAGACGGTGTGCAGGAAACCGGTGCGAACGTCGTCTTCGCGGGTCCACTGCACTTTTACCGGGGCGCCGAGCTCTTTCGAGAGCAGCGCGGCCTCGATGGCGAAATCGCATTTCGACTTGCGGCCGAAACCGCCGCCGAGCAGGGTGACGTTGACGGTGACATTTGCCTCGGGAATGCCGAGTGTCTTGGCGACGTCCTCGCGTGTTCCGCCCGCGCTCTGCACCGGTCCCCAGATCTCCGCCTTGTCGCCGCTGACGTTCGCGACCGCGACCGGCGGTTCCATGGCGACATGAGCCAGATGCGGCAGATAATATTCGCCTGTTATCACCTTGTCGGCGCCCTTCAGCGCGGCTTCCACGTCGCCTTCCTTGCGTAGCACCAGGCCGGGCTTTCGCGCGGCGGCCTCGAGTTCGGCCCGGTAGGCGGCCGACTCATATTTGCCGTTGGGGCCGTCGTCCCAGACGATCTTCACCGCATTGCGGCCCTTGGTCGCGTCGCCGGTCTTGCGAGCTATGACGGCGCCGCCCCCGAGCGGCTGCACGCTGGACCGCCAGGGCCACGCCGATCCTGCCATCACCTCCTGGTACCCGGACACCTTCATGGCCGCCGATCCGTCGAACGACGCGACCTTGCCGCCGGTCACGGGCGGGCGGGCGATGACGGCGTATTTCATCCCGGGCAGGCGGACATCGGCGCCATAGCGCGCGGTGCCGACTGTGATGTCGCGCAGATCGACCACGCTGATCTGGCCCTTGCCCAGATAGCGGAAGTCTTTCGGGTCTTTCAGCTTGAGGCCTTCCACGCTCGGCACCGACTCCTTGGCGGCGTCGGCCGCCAGGTCGCCAAAGCCGATGCGCCGGCTGGTCGCGCTATGGACCACTTCGTGATTGACCGCCTTCACCTCGGCGGCCGGCACGCCCCAGCGTTTCGCCGCGGCGGTTTCCAGCATCGAGCGGGCTGACGCGCCGATCTGGCGCATCGGAATTAGATAGTGCCGCGTGCTGCGCGACCCATCCGTGTCCTGGTTGCCGAATTTGACCTCGTCGCCATGCGCCTGCTGGATGCGAACGCGCGACCAGTCGGCTTCCATTTCCTCCGCGACGATCATCGGGAGACTGGTGCGGACGCCGGTTCCCATCTCGGCGCGGTGCGCGACGATGGTGACGATGCCGTCGGGCGCGATCGCGACGAACACGCGCGGGTCCACCACGGTGCCGTGCGGCATCTTGTCGGCGCCGGTCTGGTAGGCGGCGAGCGCCGGCCGCGACATTACGGGTGCGGCGAGCACAAAGCCGCCGGCAAGGCCAAGGCCTTTCAGGATGCTGCGGCGTGAAACATTGTCGACCTTGACGTAGTGCTCGAAGCCGCGGAGTTTCTTGGGATTGGTTCGGATGTTCATGATCATACCCCCGTCGACGCGAGGTGGACCGCGTTTTCGATGCGCTGGTAGCAACCGCAGCGGCAGATATTGCCCGCCATCGCTTCGCGGATCTGGTCGTGGTTGGGCTTGGGATTGTCGTTCAGCAGCGCGGCGGCCTGCATGATCTGTCCGGCCTGGCAGAAGCCGCATTGTGGAACATTGAGCTGACGCCACGCCTTTTGAACCGCATGGTCGCCGGTCGGATGCAGGCCTTCGATCGTGGTAACTTCCCGGCCGACCACGTCCGACACCGAGGTGACGCAGGCGCGCACCGCCTGCTTGTCGACGATCACGGTGCAGGCGCCGCAAAGGGCTTGGCCGCAACCATATTTCGTGCCGGTCAATCCGGCTTCGTCGCGCAGGAACCAGAGCAGCGGAAGGTCCGGATCGCCATCCCAGTTCTTCTGTTGACCGTTTATCTTCAAGGTAATCATGATCAATCCTCGCTCTTCATAAGCTGCTGATGGTTGGCTCCGGCGTGAGCGAAGAACGTTACGGCTGATCGCTCGACGACGTCGCGTTCGAAATGCCTTGCTGTCTCGTGCGGCTGGGATTTTTTCGAGCCATCCTCCTGATCAATTATTTTTCGTGTTGTTCAGTAGGTCGCGTTTGCCATCTCGGTCGCCACAACGCGTTTGACATTTGCGTCCGCATGTTGGGCGAAAGCGGGGCGGCGGAAAAGAATTGCATTTGGTCAGTAGCGCTGACGCAGTCGCGTGCGGAAAAATTCGTGCGCGCCTTATGGCGCACCGCACATAACCGAAGGCTGAGCTGTCCTGCGAAATACGCATGATGAGCGCGGTGGCATTTGCGAGCGCGAGAAGCGCGATCAAATGCCAAATTTTCCTGAATTTGATTGAACTTGCGGATTCAACCAGAGGGTGATCGGCATAGGATGCCAATGTTTCGGCCGCCATTGTTTTGACTGACTCCCTCCATCAGTTTGAGTGATGTGCAAATCAGATCAACCGACGACGTCGATCATGCGCAACGAGGCGGAACGCGCGGCAGCGTCGGATCTCGGTCAGACACGGCGCGGGCTGATCCTGACCGCTCTTGCCACAGGGGCTTGCCTGGCATCGTCAGGTTCTGCCATCGCCCAGGAAGATTCGCCTGGAAGCAACGAACGGCCGCAGAAGGCCGACGTGTTGGTTTACTCCGATGGCGACCGCGCCGGCGAAGTCATCAAGCCGGCGGATTTGAAAGCTGGCGGCCCGCCGTCGCGGGCATGGCCGAAGGATCCCAAGACATCGGTGGTCCGCAAGGGCTCGCGCCTGAACGAAATTCTCGTAGTGAAACTCGATGCGGCGCTACTGGATGAAGAGACACGCGCGCGTTCCGTGGACGGCGTGGTCGCCTATTCGGCGATCTGCGTGCATACCGGTTGCCCGATCACCGGATGGGTGAGGGCGGCGAGCGGAGACAGGGACGTCTTCAAGTGCTTCTGCCACAATTCGGAATACGACCCCAGGCAGAGCGCGCAAGTGGTGTTCGGCCCGGCGCCGCGAAGGCTACCGGCGCTGCCGCTGGCGGAGCAGGACGGGGCGCTGACGGTCGCCGCAGCGTTTGTTGGAAAGGTAGGTGCACAGCCCGGTCGGTGACGAGGCCGGCCATTCGATCCACGACAAAGACAACAGAAATTCGGGAGCTGAAATCAAAGGGGAGGTTGCGTTATGGCGTTGAAGCAATGGCTTTTTGCGGGTTTGTTGGCGTCCACCTGCCTCGTTCCGGTCGCAGTTAGTGCCGGTCCGATCGAGAACTACAGTCCGGTCACGGCTGACCGGCTCAAGAATCCGGAACCGGGCAACTGGATGCTCTATCGCCGGACCTATGACGGGCAGGGCTACAGCCCGCTCGATCAGATCAACACTACGAACGTAAAGGGTTTGGTGCCGGTCTGGACATTCTCCACCGGGGTGATCGAGGGCCATGAGGCGCCGCCGATCGTCAACAATGGCGCGATGTTCGTTACCACCCCGATGGGTCAGGTGATCGCGCTGAACGCCAAGACCGGTGACGAGTACTGGCGCTACAAGCGCCAGCTTCCCGACGATCTCTTCCAGCTGCACCCGACCAATCGCGGCGTGGGCTTGTGGCAGGACAAGCTTTATCTGGCCACGACGGACGACCATTTGGTCGCGCTCGATGCCAAGACGGGCAAGGTGCTCTGGGATACCAAGGTGCAGGACTACAAGAAGGGACAATACCTGACCTTGATGCCGCTGGTTGTCGATGGAAAGGTCATCGTCGGCGGATCCGGCGGCGAGTACGGCGTGCGTGGCTATGTCGTGGCCTACGACGCCAATACCGGCAAGGAGCTCTGGCGTACGTTCACGATCCCAGCTCCTGGGGAGCCCGGTAGCGACACGTGGAAGGGCGATGACTGGAAATCCGGCGGCGGCTCGGCCTGGATGACCGGAAACTACGATATCGAAACCAACACGATATACTGGGGCGTCGGAAATGCCGCGCCATGGCCCGGCGATACGCATCCCGGTGACAATCTCTACACCACCTCCGTACTCGCGCTCGACCCCGAAAGCGGCAAGATCAAGAACCACTTCCAGTACCACCAAAACGATTCCTGGGACTGGGACGAGGTCGAAGCACCGATGCTGATCGACTTGCAAAGGGATGGCCGCACCTTCAAGAGCCTGATCCATCCCGGCCGCAATGCGATCTTCTGGGTGCTCGAGCGCAAGCCGGACAGCATCAAATATGTGGCCGGTTGGCCGTTCGTCTACACCGATGTCTGGAAAGGCATCGAG
>CADEDX010000135.1 GCA_902826195.1 uncultured Bradyrhizobium sp.
AGTTCCTGGCTGACGCCATGAAGAAGGTCGGCAACGAGGGCGTCATCACGGTTGAGGAAGCCAAGTCGCTCGAGACCGAACTCGAGGTCGTCGAGGGCATGCAGTTCGACCGCGGCTACATCTCGCCCTACTTCGTCACCAACGCAGACAAGATGCGCGTTGAAATGGAAGATGCCTACGTCCTCATCAACGAAAAGAAGCTATCGCAGTTAAACGAATTGCTACCCTTGTTGGAGGCCGTGGTGCAGAGCGGCAAACCGCTTGTGATTATCGCCGAAGACGTCGAAGGCGAAGCGCTTGCCACCTTGGTCGTCAACCGTCTGCGCGGCGGCCTCAAGGTCGCCGCCGTCAAGGCTCCGGGCTTCGGCGATCGCCGCAAGGCCATGCTGCAGGACATCGCGGTTCTGACCGGTGGTCAGGCGATCTCGGAAGATCTCGGCATCAAGCTCGAGAACGTCACCCTGCAGATGCTCGGCCGCGCCAAGAAGGTGATGATCGACAAGGAAAACACCACGATCGTCAACGGCGCCGGCAAGAAGGCCGACATCGAGGCGCGCGTCGCCCAGATCAAGGCGCAGATCGAGGAAACCACCTCGGACTACGACCGTGAGAAGCTGCAGGAGCGTCTGGCCAAGCTCGCCGGCGGCGTCGCGGTGATCCGCGTCGGCGGCGCGACCGAAGTCGAGGTGAAGGAACGCAAGGATCGCGTGGATGACGCGATGCATGCGACCCGTGCGGCGGTTGAAGAAGGCATCGTGCCGGGCGGCGGCGTCGCCCTGCTGCGCGCCTCCCAGCATCTCAAGGGACTTCGCACCAAGAACGACGACCAGAAGACCGGCGTCGAAATCGTCCGCAAGGCGTTGTCGTATCCGGCCCGCCAAATCGCCATCAATGCTGGCGAAGATGGTTCCGTCATCGTCGGCAAGATCCTCGAGAAGGATCAATATTCCTACGGCTTCGACTCGCAGACCGGCGAATACGTCAATCTGATCTCCAAGGGCATCATCGACCCGACCAAGGTGGTTCGTGTGGCAATCCAGAACGCAGCGTCCGTCGCGGCTCTCCTGATCACCACCGAAGCCATGGTGGCCGAAGTGCCGAAGAAGAACGCCGGCGCTGGCGGCATGCCTCCGGGCGGTGGCATGGGTAGCATGGGGGGTATGGACTTCTAACTCCAGCCGTTCACAGCACAACAATAAGAAAGGCCCGGCAGCATTGCTGAGCCTTTTTGCATCACTCAGCCCCTCTAACTCTCGGCGGGTCGATAGCCCGCAATCCGCTAGGAGGAACGATGACCGTCAAACGTTAGACGCGACTCTAACGCGCGACACATTCGCGTTGCCGTGAGCCCGCCACACCTTTGTTGCCGGCGGTCACGCGTTTTATCTGTCCCGGAGGACAGGAACGGTTGTTAACAAACACGACTTGACCACGACGCATCGCATCCGCCCGTGGCTCCCGACTGAGCAAGTCAAGATTGCTGCCAGATGTTGAGTTATCTGGGCGAACCAGATCTGACTTTTTGCGGTGCCGGTTCATATCCGGGGCCAGTGGGGACGAAGCAGTTATCCTGTTTGTTGCATTGTCGGGCCCAAGTAAACTGACCGGGTTGACGACGCGATCATCTCCTCGTTCGCGATCTACCAAGCTCCACACAGGAAATAGGGTCGTCGAAGTTGCACGACCATTGGCGTCTTGAACGGCAATCACCATCGTATTATTGCTGCCAAACCTCAACGATCCAGTCCGGCCCCCTTTCAGAGACAACTTTACGATCCGGTCCTGAATTTTTCCCTTAACCAGAATAAAGCTTGCGGGGGTTTGATCCCAGGAGATCCACGGGAGAAGGCTGCTTCTCCCCTCCCCAATTAATTGCTGGCGATATAGCACCATCGGTCTTAACCGGGCGCCTCGTCGTTACCGTGAATGAGGTGATTATAGATGCGGTTACGTTCGACCAAGTTTCCACGTCTCTGGGCGGAGATTCGATTTCTCCATCAGCACTAGCTTTCGTGCGCGAACTCCGATCTTTGCGAGGAACCGCGCCGCATTTGGTCCTGCCAGAAAGCTGGCAAAGCGCACCGATCACCGGCGACCTTCTCGGCATTGAGCTCTCGACAAGCCTTCGAGAACGCTACAAGGCCGGGGAGATGCTGTATATCCGCGCACCTCTCGCTGTTCGACCCAAAAAGATCGGTGGCAGCCACAACACTTACATCGATCTTTTTCTTAAGCCCTCGCAGACTGGCGAACGTTCACAAACATTGGTTGTTCGCGGTGCTATCACCGTTCCAACAGAGGGGAAGAAGGCGCATCTATTCGATTGCCACGCGGCCGTTGTCGCTGACGACGCTCTCATAAGTCAGCTACTTGGCGATGCCGAGAACCCTGCTCATACACAATGGAACGAACGCGCCGAAAAACTGAGGGCAAATTGGACCGGGGCACACCTCGTTCTGCGAAAGGTGCGTTCCGTCCTGCATGAAATCCACGCTCTGGTCGCTGACAGAATCGACCGAGACGACCCTATGGCTCTTGTCGACTTCTTCTCCATTCAAAAAGCCCAACCGACGCGAGGCTCCAAAAAGGGGCCAAGCACCGGTCCCAAAGGTCTTCCCGCTGCACGTCTGAAACCCTTCCGAATTGAAAAGCGCGCGGGAGGGTTTTCAATTGTCCCAAATACGGAGATGACGCCGGAGGTGTTTCCACTCAAAATTCACCTACGCTGTGCCTACGACATATTAAACGGAAACCCGTTTCGTAGATTTAGTGACGACGATTTCAGCTTCTATAAAAACAGCCTGAAGATTGAAAAGACAAACGCTGACTGCTGGCCGACCGACCCAAATGAAATCGACGTGGAGGCGCGAACCTCCGATTTTAAGATCGATATTCTTGGATTTGACCCCAATCGAGATCTAATTGTCGAGGCGCAAAGTTAGCGATGGTATCAATTCAACGCCGGCTGAACTCTACCGGTCGTAGGCGAATCACGCGTGACCGGGTAGTTATTGAACTATCGCCGCCATTGGACACTATTGCGTTTCCATCGGCGACCGCAACTATCTCGCTTGCCGACTTAGACCTCGATCCGCTAGCCTTTGTAGCTCTGGAAGCTTATTTCAGAAGCTGATCTATGCGTTTCCGTTGCGGCACCGTCGGATCCATCAAAGTTCCAGGCCCGATGCAGCTGACGGAAATTGATCGTGGGGGAGCCATCCAATTTAGGTTGCTTGTCATCGCATCGGATGGATCGGGGCGTGTTCTCGCGTCAGCGGAGGGCTTGAAGCCCTTGCAAGACGCCAGTAGCCCCGAGCGGCAGCCTCTCCTTCGGTTACGCGAAACCGATATAGGGGACCAGCTTTGGAGAGTTGATTTGGACGACCGAAACGGACCTTGGCTCGTTATAAATAGTCGAGTTCCGGGATTGGCTTCTCAACTGAGGTCATCAGTGCTGGTTCAAGGCTTGATTTTGCCGCACGCGCTTCGTGTTGTCTTAAACGGGATGCCCTCTGAGGGAGTCGAGGAAGAAGATGATGATTGGGGCGACGATTGGCGAAAATTTCTGGAACATCTCGATTTGCCAACGGAGCCCGAGGATCCCACGGATGATGATTCGCGGCTCGAATGGGTAGAAGAGGCGGTAGAAAAATTCTGTTCCCTTCGCAGATTTGCCGAACTTCTCCGCGGAGAGCCTCAAACTCCGGACACTGAACATGTCTGAACCGCTATGTAGATTCACGCCCGCCGGCCTCGAAGAGTTGTAAAATGGATTCGACTTGGGGCATCGGGAACAATTCCACTGGACCTAATTACTGATCGATCATACAGCGAACCCTTATCGGGAGACGTGGTCGTTCCACAACAGAAGTTCCGGGATAGATATGAGTTCGGAAAATTTCTGGTCGATCTTCTGAAACCGTTTGAACATCAATCGATATCCTTTGATCGAGGGCTGTGGAGCTGGCTTGCGGCCTATTACTTCGAGCAACTTTCTCCCCGAGATCAAAACGGAGCTCGCGCCCTTCGAAAGGACTACGTTTACGCTCTGAGTGAATCCCGCATCTATTATCGTCACTTGGTCCGAGCCCCATGGTATTTGGTGAGCACCCACAGGGAGGCTTGTCGATTTCTACTTGTGGCAAGGCAGGACGATCCGGCCCCATTGAGCCGACAGAGCTATTTACTGGATCAGTTGGCGGCGCGACAATTCGTTATTTCCAGCCCGACGTTAATCGCTGCAGCGGGACGCCTCTATTCAGACCCGCGGACGGGCATGCCCACGAGGGGTGCAGGAGCAAAAGGCAGCGGCTCCCCTAGACGACTTGCGCTGATCGCTAATCAATTATCCCTCACCTACGATATCCACGCGATGCCCGTGGACCGTTTTCTAAAGCTTCTCCCGGATGAATTCGGCGGGAGATGGCGCCTCAGCGGCTGAATTTTGTGAGGAGTTCGCATGATCGACGCGATAAACGGACTAATCGACTATAAATTCGTTCCAAGCGGCGAGCACTTGCAGATCGAGCCTACTTGGGCGGGCCGCCATCCGCAGGAGGCAATCGATCACGCTAAGGCTGCACTCGAACTATCGCAAGATCCCAGTATGACGAGATAAGGATCTACTCAAAGGAGTATATGGGGCGGGTCTATTTTTACGCGTCTGGCACGCAACAAATGATCGATTGGCAACCGGCGAAAGCGCCACCTCGTAATTCCCACGGGGGCGAGGTCCGGGCGCGAGGGATCGACTCAAATGCCCGGCGCGGCGTAACTTTTAAGAAATAGCTCCCGCCACAATCCCGGCACCCAGGCACCTGCTAATCTGGCGCACCCGACACGACTCGAACATGTGACCTTTGCCGCAGGAGCCCCCAAAGGCCGTTGCCCCTGCCCGGCCAATCGGCTAAATGAGGCGGGCAAGCACCCGTAGCTCAGCTGGATAGAGCGTTGCCCTCCGAAGGCAAAGGTCACACGTTCGAATCGTGTCGGGTGCGCCAGATTTCAATGATTTGATGGCTTCGCGGCGGTGCCCCGCACCCATGGCTCCCCGATATCAGCGAATTCTTCCTGCACCGAAGTCCGGTTCATCCACCGACACGAGGCAGCATCTTGGCAAGCGTTCGATCGCGAAGTACCCAATGATGAAACAAGGCCGCTGCAGCATGAAAGCCAGCGACCATCATCAGCGTATGCGCAAGGATCTCGTGCACCTCTTTGACACTGCCCGCGAACGCCCGATCCCTCACCCAGGGCGATGCAATTTCGGCGATGCCAAATATTGATAGCGCGTCACCGCGCGCGAATTGCAGCACGATCCCGGCGATGGGAACCGCAATCAGCAGCCCATAGAGCAGATAGTGAGCCCCTTGCCCCAGGCGATCGACCCAGACGCCGAGCCCGGTCGGTTCGGCGCCTGGCGGCCGGTTTGCCAGATTCCAGGCCAGCCGAAAGACAAGCAGCGCCATAACGGCCAGGCCGGCGGAAATGTGGACAAACAACCCGACAGCACGCGGCGTGCCCTTGGGCAAAACATCGCCGAAAAGTCCTAAAGCCCATGCAACAGCGACAAGAATGACCGTCAGCCAGTGTATCGCCTGCGGTATTGCGCCGTAGCCCTTGGATGAATTGTTCATCAACATGTCGGCCTCATTTGCAGAAGGTTATATCACGCGACAGGAGCAGCGGTTGATGTCGATCAAGTGCACAGGGAACGGCTCAAAGCTCCGCTCTTCGGCGCGCGCGCGGCGTCATGGCCTAACCTGACAATGTAACCGTGTTCAGGAATGAAGCCTGATCAAAAGAGACCACTTCGATGTATTCAGGCCGCGAAGGCGTCGTTTTGTCGGTTGCCAGAAGATGAATAGCGACCGGCGGTCACACCAGACCGGCCCCTGTCGCGGGCATCACAAACTAAGAGCTCGAATAAGCGATTGCGCTTGTGTGACGAGCAATCTGATCGTCTTCCCGCGAGGGGCGAACCAGCACCTGGGCCGTTGCTGCTGGACGGACGGGATCGTAGCTTGCCTGGACTTCAATGGCCTCACGGCTCACGCCCGACCACGATAAACCTGCGCAGATCGACGCCCGTACTTTGCCATCGTTCTCGCCGATGCCGCCAGTAAAGGCGACAACATCGACCCCACCCAGAACAGCCATCATTGCGGCTATCTGTTTACGAACGGAATAGCAAAACATGTCGATCGCCAATCGTGCGTCCGGATTGGACGATGCGGCGTCATGGAGACGCCGCATGTCGCTGCCTCCCCCGGAAATCCCCGTCAAGCCCGAGCGCTGATCGATAAGATCCTCCAGCATCTCCGCGTCGAAATTCTTCTCGCGCATCAGGTAGATCAGAACGCCAGGATCAAGATCGCCACTGCGGGAACCCATGATCACCCCGCCACTTGGCGTCAATCCCATGCTGGTGTCGATGGATTGGCCGTTCCTGACAGCGGTGACGCTTGAACCATTACCGAGATGGGCGATGATGAGGCGCTCCGGCAACGAATCCGCAAGCTGATGCACGATCGATTCACAGGAAAGGCCATGAAATCCGTAGCGTTGTACCCCCAGCGCTTGCAGATCCCTCGAAATCGGAAGTACGCGCGCGACGTCCGGCATCGCGGCGTGGAATGTCGTGTCGAAGCACGCCACTTGCGGAAGCCCGGGAAAGTGCTGCCGAGCAAAGCGGATGACCGATAACGCGGCCGGCGTATGCAGCGGCGCAAAAGCGACCACGGATTCCAGCTGTTGCATGACCGGTTCGTCGATCAGGCAGTGCTGCCGCAGTCTTGGTCCGCCATGCACAATACGATGCCCGATCGCGACCGGTGCTGGCAGGCTGGAGCCATCGAGGAGGTTTTCGATCCGGATAAGCGCATCTTGCTGGCTCGCAACGGATGAAGTGTCGCAGGTCAGCAGGCTCCCTTGCGAATCCTTTGCGTGAAACCTTCCGTTCGCGTCGCCTATTGCCTCCGCTGCACCTGAAAGCAGTTCCTCGGTCCGAGAGCGGCTGACCCGATACAAGCCGAATTTGAGGGAGGACGATCCGCTGTTCAGGGCAAGAACAACCGGCTGCGATCCCGCGCTGGTCATGGGCTCTCCGGCAACGATACTCGCGGCCTCCAACGCCAATCGCGGATCTCCGGCAGGTCGTCGCCGTGCTCGCTGATGTAGAGCTTGTGACGCTCCATCGATGTCCAGTATCGCGCCGTCGCCTTCTCCACCTGATCGGCGAACCGGGGGATGCGCCTGATGGCGTCGAGCGCGAGTTGAAAACGGTCGAGGTTGTTCAGCACCACCATATCAAAGGGGGTTGTCGTGGTACCTTCGTCGCGGAAGCCACGGACATGAATATTTTCGTGATTGTGCCGACGGTACGTCAATCGGTGAATCAAGGAGGGATAGCCATGAAAGGCAAAAATCACCGGCTTGTCGGCCGTGAACAATTCATCAAAGTCGCGATCGTCCATCCCGTGCGGATGCTCCGACTGCGGCTGCAGTACCATTAAATCCACTACGTTGACGACGCGGATGCGAATATCCGGGACATACTCCCGCAGCAGCGCTACGGCAGCCAGCGTCTCCAGGGTCGGGACATCGCCGGCACATGCCATCACCACGTCGGGCTCACCATCACCGTGACCGGCCCATTCCCAGATGCCCGCGCCGGCGGTGCAATGTCTGACGGCCGAGTAGATATCGAGCCACTGCCACTCCGGCTGCTTGCCGGCGACGATCAAGTTGATGTAGTTGCGGCTGCGCAGGCAATGATCCGCAACCGAAAGCAGGCAGTTGGCGTCCGGCGGAAGATAGATGCGGACGACATCGGCCTTCTTGCTTGCGACATGATCGATGAAGCCGGGATCCTGGTGCGAAAACCCATTGTGATCCTGACGCCAGACATGCGATGTCAGCAGATAATTCAAGGAAGCGATCGGCTTGCGCCACGCAATTCCGTTGCAAACCTTCAGCCACTTTGCGTGCTGATTGAACATCGAACCGATGATGTGAATGAAAGCCTCATAACACGAGAAGAAGCCGTGCCGTCCGGTCAGCAGGTAGCCTTCCAGCCACCCCTCGCACATGTGTTCGCTGAGCATTTCCATGACACGACCGTCGGGGCTGAGATCGATGTCGGCCGCTTCGACGTCGGCCATCCATTCCTTCCCGGAGACTTCATAAACGGCCTCCAGCCGGTTCGAGTCAGTTTCGTCCGGCCCAAACAGCCGAAAGTTCTGCTTCCCGAGATTGAGCTTCATCACGTCGCGCAGCAGCGTCCCGAGCACCCGCGTGGCCTCCGCCTTCGCGCTGCCCGGCGCCGGCACAGCTACGGCGTAATCATGGAAATGCGGCATCGAGAGCGACTGCAGCAATTCGCCGCCGTTGGCGTGGGGATTGCAGCCCATGCGGCGTCGTCCGGTTGGCGCCAGCGCGGCGAACTCCTCGCGAAATCGTCCACGCGCGTCGAACAACTCTTCGGGCCGGTAACTTCTCATCCAGTCTTCAAGCTGGTTCACATGTTCGGGATTCTTGAAACTCGCGATGGGCACCTGATGCGCGCGCCAGGTGCCTTCAACCTGCTTGCCGTCGACGAATTTCGGTCCGGTCCAGCCTTTCGGCGTGCGGAAGACGATCATCGGCCAGCCCGGCCGGTTTACGCTTTCACCCTTCATCGCAGCTCGGGCGGCGCGTTGAATTTCGCGAATCTGAATCAGAACCCGGTCGAGCGTTCCAGCAAGACTTTGATGCACCAATGTCGGGTCGTCGCCTTCGACGAAATGCGGATCGTAGCCATAGCCACGCAACAACTCCGTCAATTCCAGGCGACTGATGCGGGCCAGCACCGTCGGGTTGGCGATCTTGAAGCCGTTCAAATGAAGGATCGGAAGCACGGCACCATCGCGGGCCGGGTTGAGAAACTTGTTGGAGTGCCAGCTGGTGGCGAGCGCGCCAGTTTCCGCTTCGCCATCACCGATGATGCAACTGACGATCAGGTCGGGATTGTCAAAGGCGGCGCCATAGGCATGCGCCAGGGAATAACCCAGTTCACCGCCTTCGTGTATCGAGCCGGGCGTCTCCGGCGAGACGTGGCTCGGAATTCCGTTGGGCCATGAAAATTGGCGAAACAGTCGCAGCAGCCCGTTGCGACTGCGTTCGATAGCTGGATAGTGCTCGGTGTAGGAACCTTCCAGATAGCTGTGCGCCACGATGCCGGGACCACCATGTCCCGGACCGATGACGTAGATCATATTCAGATCGTTGTCTTTGATGAGCCGGTTCAGGTGGACGTAGAGGAAATTCAATCCAGTGGTCGTTCCCCAATGACCAAGCAATCGCGGCTTGATGTCTTCAAGCTTGAGCGGCGTTTCCAGCAGCGGATTATCCTGGAGGTAGATCTGCCCGACAGAAAGGTAATTAGCCGCGCGCCAGTATGCATGCATTTTCCGGAGGAGATCGGACGACAACGGATCTGGCATGATATTTCCAAGGTTTGACTGCCGCGTGGGGGCGGCGGGATCGCATCCAATCCCCATCACTTGCAGCGGAGCCAGCTACACCGCGCGGAGCGCGGCCCTTCAGCAGACAGCAAAGCAAGCCAAGGCGTCAGCTTACCCAAAGCACGTCAACAAGATATGACACCGGCTTTTGTTCCCACCCAAGGTAGGCGCAAGAATCCGCCGTTTGCCGCGGCGCGCTTGAACTCGTTCGGGCTACCTGCGTATGTCGCAGCGGGAAGGCCTCCCGAAAGCGGTTTTCAGACGGCCGTCGATCCCGCTGTGATTTCCAACAACGTGCCACATGATCAGTGACTTCCGCTTAAGGCGTCTTGGCGTGTTGATGGAGCCGGAGCCTGGCAATCCTCTGGAAGCCGGAGGCGTCCTGAACCCGGCCGCGGCGCGGGGGCCTGACGGTACGCTCTATCTTTTCCCGCGGTTGGTCGGACGGGGCAATTACTCCCGCATCGGCATTGCACGTGTCCTGTTCGATGAGACCGGTGATCCGGTGGGAGTCGAGCGGCTCGGTATCGCACTCGAGCCCGAGATGGCTTACGAGCTGCGCTCGGACGGCTCCGGCGGCTGTGAGGATCCGCGCATCACGTTCGTCGAGCCACTCCGACGTTACGTCATGACTTATACGGCACATTCGCCGAACGGCCCACGGATCGCGCTGGCCATATCCGAAGACCTCTTCCGCTGGCAGCGCCTCGGCCTGGCTACCTTTCAGCCGTATGAGGGCATCGAGTTCGAAGGCGTGGACAACAAGGACGCCAGCGTTTTCCCTGTCGCCATACCGGATCCATCGGGGCAGCTTTCGATGGCCATCCTGCAGCGGCCGCTGTTTCGCGGAACGCGCCCGGAGGAGATGTCGCGCCATGCTGCGTCCGGTCTTATTGATCTTCAGCGCGAAAGCATCTGGATTTCCTATTGCTCGACGGCCATGGCAGCCTGTGAACCGCTACATCTCTGTCATTTCGGCTCGCATCGCCGCCTGGCAGCACCAGTGGCAGCCTGGGAACAGCTGAAGATCGGTGGCGGTACACCACCCATCCTGACCCGGCACGGTTGGCTCACAATTTACCACGGCGTCAGCGAGCTTTCGGCGGCTCCCGGATCCCCGCGCAAGCTTTGCTACTCCGCGGGAATACTGGTGCTGTCCGAGTTGCTTCCGCACGTTATTCGCTATCGTTCGCAACGGCCTCTGCTGATTCCGGAATTGCCGCAGGAACGACGCGGGGTCGTCGACAATGTCGTATTCCCTACCGGCATCGATCGAAGAGACGATGTCGGATCGCCCGATCGCTACGACGTTTACTATGGAATGGCGGACGACCGGATCGGCGTCGCGAGGCTCGATCTACCGGAGCATCTCCCGTCAGACGGGTTGGAGACTCATCACCAGCAAACAAAAACTGACGGACATATGACGTAGGCGGAAGCGGTTCTGCTCGCGCTGTCCACGCGCCGCGACGCTCATGAATGCTTGATCTTCACCGACAGTTTCTTTCGCTGGCGATATCCATCGTTACGGCGGTCGCATTCAGAGGCGACGCAAGTCGCCAACGCCTGAACGGTTCCTTGTCGCTTCGGACATTTATTTCACGCGATGTGAGCAATATTGCTCATGGCTTCCAGCCCAGCCGCGCCCATGCTGCCGGTGCCATCGTCCGCAAGCCGCATCATTCGTTCGTTACAGCTTCGCTGCGATACTCTTGGAGGCCTGACCATGGATCGAAATATGGAGCAGTTCATTCACCGCGAAAACCTCGCGCACGATCGACGCCTGTTGGCCGATTGGGAATCAAAGGAAGCGATACCGCATGGACAATGACAGCCGGGCGAGACTACGGGTTGCCATCCTGATTTACTGCATGGTCAATGCAGTCATTTTTGGCATCGGTTTGATTTTGGTTTTGAGCATACCGGCGACGGCGCCATCCGCCACCTTCTGGATACCAGCAGTCGTGCTGGCCAGCTTCGTTATATCGGTGCCGCTGGCATGGTTCATCGCGCCTTGGATGATGATGCGCTTCCGAAAGGCCAACTCCGCTCATTTCAACGTTTAACCGAACACGGCTTTGGCATTTCGTGACCGCAGGTTTTTGATCAATCCGTCCGGTGATCGAGAATCGAGCCGGGCGGCACCTCAGGCGGCAATGAGGCATGTTCAGTGTTGACGCGTAAAGAATTCCTTTCGTCGATTGGCCGCAAGGCCGTAGCGGCTATTGCTGTGCTGCTGCTTCTTGCAATCGGTGATTCGCAAACGGCTGGTGCTGGTCCGTCGGCTTCCGGCCCGGATGGTATCTCGGCCAACCCGGCCAACATCGAGTCCAGCGATGCCACCGATATCAGCGCAGCCCGCCGTCGCCGCCATTATCGTGGCGGGGGTAATGCTGCGGGACGCGCCTTCTTCGGGATGGCGCTCGGGACAATCGGCGCGATCGCTGCCCAGCAGCGGCGCAATGACTATTACAACAATTACAACGGCGGCTATGGACCGGGATACTACGGCGGCGGCCCGTACTATGAGGGCGGCAGCCCCTATTATGGCCGTCGCTACTATCGGCGTTACTAGACGCGGCAAGCAACAGGACTGAGGTTCAGTTTGATGGCGGAAATAAAAGTTCCTACGATATCGGGTGCGGGCGCGAAATTATCGGTCGGGCGATGGTTCAAGCGCGTAGGCGATCCGGTCACTACGCAAGAACCGCTGGTCGAGATCGATACGGATAACGTGACCCACGAAATTCTGGCGCCGATGACCGGGGTGCTGGCCGCTGTTCTGGTAAAGGACGGCGGGTCCGTCCAGCCCGGTACACTGCTGGGCATCGTTGAGCTGGTGTGATTGCTGGGATCTCGACCTGCGCTCTCCGCTCTCGGGGGCGCTGACCTACGAATGAGGCCGCCAGCTGGGCGGCCTCAAAGGCCGTTGAATACAGGAAAGCTACCTTCTAAGGCCTGGCGGGCGTCTTCTTCTTGAAGGCCGCAGTCACCTCATCCTCTTTGATGCGGGTGCCGGGTGTACCGGACTGGTTTAGGTTTTGCTCCTCAGTCCCGTCCCCCATCATCCCTTCGTGCTTGTCGGCAGACTTCTTGTCGGCGGTCGGCGATGGCTTGTTCATTTGAATACTCCGTGCGCACAGGGCGCTAGGCTGAACTACCCCCTCCGCAAATGGTTCCGACGAGCGGCGAGCACGATAACGGCTAACACAACGAGGCGCGTGAATTCTCTTCTGTCAGGCCCCGACCATGACGGCCGCGCCTTCTCCTGGCGTCAAACACGATATTGATCTGATCGGGATTGATCCGATCCGTGCGACGGCGACGCCAGAACCAATTTGACTTTATCATTCGAGCGGCGGTCCCAACCGTGGAGGGAGGGCCTTGACCTCCTCCTCGGCGAGCAACTGCTGGATTTGCTGTCGCTGGTCTGTATCGGTTACCCGGAGAAGCAAATCTCTAAACCGCGACGTATTCTTCCGGTGTTCGAAAATGTCCATCGTGGCCTTCTGGTTGATATGCGGAGCCGCCTCAGTCTTTGACGCTTGCGATTGCATTGATCCAGCCACGCCAGATCGGCGACTTGATTGGATCTTCGAGGACTGGAGATTTTTCTGCCATTGACTTCGGGCATCCTGCGCACCAGGGAAACTCGCAACCGCAGAAATCCTGATCAGACCTGATGCTAGGCAAGAATCGGAAATGGCAGGAGGACGGGGCTTGAGCGGTTTGCAGCATGATGCTTGCCTGAAGGGGCAGGAGCACGATGGGCCCCAGTCACTTTGGTTACCGAAGGGCAGAGCAGCGATGCGGCTACTATGGACCCCTGAATGACTTCCGCAGTTCTGTTTTGCTCATCGCCGTGTGAATGCAGAACGC
>CADEDX010000136.1 GCA_902826195.1 uncultured Bradyrhizobium sp.
CTTGCCGACTATTTGCGCGGCATGGTCGATGCCGGGCCGACACGATCGGGGCACCGCACGCCGACCGTAATCGTCGAGGCGCCGGTCAACGGAATCGACGCCGCGCATGTGCGTTACAACGCCTGGCAGTTCCGCCAGATTCTCGGCCGCGGCGTGCACGGCATCCTGCTCTGCCAGGCGGAAACCGCCGATGCGGTGCGCGCCTTCGTGGAATCCTGCCGCTATCCGCACAACACGATCGGCGTCGATCCCGCGATCCCCTCGCCGATGGCGCGGATGGAGGGCGCGATACGGGCAAAGGACGGCGGGACTGACGCCAACGGGCGCAAGTGGCTGGGCATCGGCACGCGAGGGCGCGGATCGGAAACCACCGCGGCGCCGGTCTGGGGCCTGTCGACCGAGGAATATATGAAGCGCTGCGAACCCTGGCCGCTCAATCCGAAAGGGGAACTGCTGCTCGGGGTGAAACTGGAGAGCCCCGAAGGCGTCGCCAATTGCGAGCAGATTCTCGCAGTGCCGGGACTGGGATTTGCCGAGATCGGTCCGGGCGATTTGAGTCTTTCGCTCGGCTATCGCACGATTCCTCCCGAGCCCTGGCCGCCGGAAATGCAGGCCGCACGCGACCGTATCCTCGCCGCCTGCCGCGCCAACGGCATCGCTTTCCTCCAGGGCTGCACGCCTGATAACATTACTGCCCGGATCGACGAGGGGGTACGGGTGATCGCGGGGCATAACGAGGCGTCCGCCATCAAGGGTCGGGCACACCAGAAGCGGAAATTGCCGGTATAGTCCGCAAGACACTCCCTGGAACGAAAGGCAGGCGAACAATCATGAGTTTCTTCGAGCGACTGAAGACGGCAGCACCAGCCGAGTGGCGCGCCTATACTGAGCATCCATTCACCGACGGCATGGCGGACGGTTCGCTGCCCGAGGCGGCGTTTCGTCACTACCTCGTCCAGGATTACCTGTTCCTGATCGAGTTCGCCCGCGCCTATGCCCTCGCGGTCTACAAGTCGCCGAGCCTCGCCGACATGCGCGAAGCGGCTGCCGGCATCTCAACCATTCTCGACGTCGAGATGAACCTGCACGTCAAGCTTTGCGCGGGCTGGGGCCTGTCGGCGGACGATCTCGAACACGCCGCGCCGGCGTCCGAGATGCTGGCCTATACCCGCTACGTTCTCGACGCGGGAATGCGCGGGGACCTGCTGGCGCTCAAGGTGGCACTCGCTCCTTGCGTCATCGGCTACGCCGAGATCGCGACGCGGCTCGCCACGCGGCCCGCCGCGCTCGCTGCAGCAAACCCCTACGGCGTGTGGATCGCCGAGTATTCCGGGGATGCCTATCAGGAAGTCGCGGCGAAAGCCCAGGCGCATCTGGAGGCACTTGCCGGTCGTTACGCCACACCAGCCCGGGAGGCGGAGTTGGTTGCGATCTTCAAGGAAGCCACAAGGCTCGAAGCCGATTTCTGGGAAATGGGCTGGCGCACGGGCAAGGGTTGAGGTCCCAGACCGGCGTTCGTGTTCGTAGCCTGCATGAGCGGAGTGATATGCAGGTATCGTCCCGGCGGGGGTCCCGGGGTCGCTGCGCTCGCCCGGGCTACGCTACTACGCTACCTCAGTTCAGCCGCAGCTCCGTGATGTGGCGTGGATCCGGCTTCAGCTCGCCACGCTCAACGCGCTTGACGATGTCTGTCAGCGCGGCATTTGCGGCGCAGAAAATGCCGAGTTTCTCGCCCTCGCGCACCACCAGGCCGTTGAGGAATTCGATCTCGGTGCGGCGGCCCTTTTGCATGTCCTGCGCCATCGAGGGGCGCTGCGCGCCTGACGTCCGCTTGCCGTCCTTGAAGCGCTGCTCGTCGCAGACGCGCAGCGCGGTCTCGTCGCCCTCCCCGGCGCGTGCGATCGTGTCCGGCGGCAGGTGCAAAATTTCTTCGAGCTGATAGCCCTGCGCCTGGCCGACGCGGATCGCCTCGCTGCCGAGCCGGGTGGAGAAACGGCGCAGCGGCTCGCTTTGCAGCATGTCGCCGCCCGGCAAACCGGTGCAGGCGGAGAGCCCGTTGCCCATGACGTTGGCGACCAGTTTGGACCAGCGTTCGCCCCAGAGGTTTTCCGTCACCTTGGCGCTGTCGGAATAGCCGACCAGCCGACAGATTTCCTTTGCCCGCGGCGTGATGCGGCCATGCACCTCGCCGGCGCGGAAAACGGTATGCGCCGCCCCGCCTTTGCCGGCGCCGCGATGAATGTGGCCTGGCTCCGGCAGGTTCACCGTGATGCTGCTCGCAATGCAGCCGAGCGTCTTGCCCCAGCCGACGATGCCGGCAATGGTCTCCTCGTTCATGCAGTTCTGCAGCGACACGACATAGCCGTCCGGCGACAGATACTGCTGGATCAGCATGGTGGCCCACGCCGTGTCGTAGGACTTCATGCAGACAAAGGCGATGTCGACCGGCTTCTCCTTGGAAAGCCGCTGCGCGTCGGTGATGTGGAGTGCGCGCACCGGAACCGAGAATTCCGGAACGTCCATCGCGTGAGTGACGCGCAGCCCATGCTTGCGCATATGTTCGACATGCTCGGGCCAGAGATCGATGAAAGTGACGTCTTCGCCCGCCTGCACCATGTGAGAACCGGCATAGCCGCCGACAGCGCCAGACCCGACGATCACGATTTTCCGGCCCATGGCTCTTCCTTTACATTTTCTTCGATCAGGCGACGCGATCGCACCTGTTGATAGACGGATACTACTCGGCCTTGATGCCGGCGAACTTGATCACCTTCGCCCACTTTTCGGTCGCCTCCGAGAGGATCGTTGCGAATTCCGCAGGCGTGCCGCCGGCCACCGTTCCGCCGAGTTCGACGATCCGGGCCTTGACCTTGCTGTCGGCCAGGCCGGCATTGAGCTCCTTGTTGAGCCTGTCGATGATTTCGGCCGGCGTGCCCCTGGGCGCGCCGATCCCCGCAAAACCGCTGGCCTCGTAACCGGGCACGAACTCCGCCACCGTCGGCACATCCGGCAGCACGTCCAGGCGGGCAGCGGTGGTCACCGCCAGCGCGCGCAGCTTGCCGGCCAGGATGTGCTGGATCGACTCCGACACCGGCGCGAAAATCACCTGCAGATGACCGGCGACCAGATCGGTGGCCGCAGGAGCGCCTCCACGATACGGAACATGGACCAGGTCGACGCCAGCCATCATCTTGAAGAGTTCGCACGCGATGTTCTGCGGGGTGCCGGGGCCGGCCGAGCCGTAGTTGATCTTGCCAGGGTTCGCCTTGGCGTACGCGATGAACTCCGGGATCGTTTTTGCAGGAACGGATGGATGCACCACGACGACGTAGGCCAGCCGCGCGGCGCAGATCACCGGCGCGATGTCCCGCATGAAGTCGAAATTGAGATTGCTGTAGAGCGCGGCGTTGATCGCATGCGGGGTCACGATCTGCAGCAGCGTATAGCCGTCCGGCGCGGCCTTGGCGACCGCCTCGGTTCCGATGTTGCCGCTGGCGCCGGCGCGGTTCTCGACGATGAACTGCTGGCCGAGGTGATCTGACAGCCACTGCCCCATCAGCCGCGCCTGGATGTCGGTGGCCCCGCCCGCGGCAAAGCCGACGACGATACGCACCGGCCGGGACGGATAGGCTTGCGCCCATGAAAGGCGGGGCATCGCCGGCAGCGCGGCGGCACCCATCGCCAGATGCAAAAATGCACGGCGGGGAAATTCCATGATGCTTCCTCCACAGTGCGCTGCGTCGCGGATTTGCAATCCATCTGAACGCCCTGCGGGAACAGACTATACTCGTCTTGTCAGGCGGCGGAAGCCCCTGCCTCGCGCCGGCCGGCGACGGTGGCTGTTGCCCTCGCCCGATCGATCCGCCTATATGGCCGCCTTCCGTCATTGTGATCGATGACGGCAATCTCCTCAGTGCGCCGCCATCGGGCGCGGCCGACCGAAACAACAAGACCCGCCGAGGCGGAAACCGACAGGAGTATCCGCATCCCATGACCGATCGCGCCCACGCCATCGCCGCAAAGATCGAGGCCTTCATCCGCACCGAAGTGATCCCCTACGAGAAGGATCCGCGGTGCGGCTCGCATGGCCCGAGCGACGAACTGGTGCAGGAACTGCGCGACAAGGCACGCAAGGCCGGCGTGCTGACGCCGCACATCCTGCCGGACGGATCGCATTTCACGCAGCGTGAAACCGCGATCGCCCTGATCAAGACCGGCCTCTCGCCGCTGGGCCCGCTGGCCTGCAACACCATGGCGCCCGACGAGGGCAACATGTACCTGCTTGGCAGGGTTGGAAGCAGCGAACAGAAGAAACGCTTCCTGGATCCGCTGGTCTCCGGCAAGGCACGTTCGGCGTTTTTCATGACCGAACCGGCCGACGAAGGCGGCGCCGGCTCCGATCCCTCGATGATGCAGACCACGTGCCGGCTGGACGGCAATCACTGGGTCATCAACGGGCGCAAGAAGTTCATTACGGGTGCCGAGGGCGCCAAGGTCGGCATCGTGATGGCGAAGTCGGACGATGGCGCCTGCCTGTTCCTGGTCGACCTGCCGGACCCCGCGATCAAGACGCTGCGCGTGCTGGACACGATCGACAGTTCGATGCCGGGCGGTCACGCCGAAATCGAGATCGACAACCTTCGCGTCTCCGCCGACCAGATGCTCGGCGCCTCCGGCGATGGCTTTAAATACGCGCAGATCCGCCTCAGCCCGGCGCGGCTGTCGCACTGCATGCGCTGGCTGGGGCTGGCGATCCGCGCCAACGAGATCGCCACCGACTATGCCTGCCGCCGCCACGCCTTCGGTAAACCGTTGGTCGATCACGAGGGCGTCGGCTTCATGCTGGCGGAAAACCTGATCGACCTCAAGCAGTCGGAACTGATGATCGACTGGTGCGCGAGCGTGCTCGACACCGGTTCGCTCGGCACGGCCGAGAGTTCGATGGCCAAGGTGTCGGTGTCGGAGGCGCTGATGCGCGTCGCCGACCGCTGCGTGCAGGTGATGGGCGGTACCGGCGTCTCGACCGAGACGATCGTCGAGCAGGCGTTTCGCGAGATCCGCGCCTTCCGCATCTATGACGGCCCGACCGAAGTCCACAAATGGTCGCTCGCCAAGAAGATCAAGCGCGACTGGAAGACTGCACAGCATTGAATCGGAGGACGCAGCTTGCGGCTTAGCCCGCAAGCTTCTGCGTTGCCCTGCCGAACAGAAGATGTCCCGATCGCCACATCCGTTCACAGACGGCGCGGGCGAATTTCGATCTTTGTTCAGGTTCGGACTGCGCGAATATGGCGTGGGACAGAATTTGCGAAATGCTCCTGCGGCTATCGATCTGCTCCAGCATCTGGGCCTCCGAGCGCGATATCGGCGTCACGACCGCCCTGCGACGCCGCGCGGCTCAGGACCAGCGCGTTGGGGTCACCAGCCAGCTTGACGCCCGATCGGACATGCGGGACGTAGGACAGATAATCATCCGTGTCGAAACGGACCTGGAAATGCGCGCTTTGCGGTTTCCTGACGAAAAAATCATGCCTCGCGTTCAGCAGGGCCAGATTTTCCACGATGGCCCACTGTTCCGCAGGAGGAAGCGCCAGCATCTCTCCAGAGAGAAAGCGGTCCGCACAGTAGTCGGCATTGTCGTTCCAACCGAAGAAAATCAGTCCGGCGGCTGCGACAAATTCCAAGATCTCCGGCACCGAGTAGGCCCGATCCTGGGGATGAAGCAGCATGTCGACGATCCCGGCGTCCTGCGCGAGGTCGATGGGCAGCTTGCCGGTCGACTCGAACAAATAATGGTGCTGCGGGACGAACTTCAGGAGTTCGCGGGCGATCCCGAGGCCCTCGGCATCGGGACCGACGCCAAGCCGCCGCAGAATGTCCTGCACCTGATAGACGCCGGTGCGCGCCGCCTTTCCGTCCAGCATGAGTCCCATGCTTCCCGACGGTTCGAGCACGTCAGCGAGCGCCTTCAACCCGGCATCGGGATTGGGAAGGTGATGCAGCACGCCGGTGCAAAGGATCAGGTCGAAGCTGCGGTTCAACTGGCCGACATCGAGCAGGCTCATCTGGCGCAGTTCGAGGTTTTTCAGGCCGTGCCGGTCGCGCAGCCGGCTCGAATGCGCAAGGCTCGTTTCGGACAGATCGACACCGATGACAGAACAGTCCGGGTTGTTGAGCGCGATCAGGGGCGCCTGGGAGGAGCCGCAGCCGGCGCACAGGATGCGCAGCTCCTGCCGGGGACGTCCCTCCGGCCACAACTGGATGCCCGCAAAGCGGGGGTCGCAGGTCAGCGGCCCCCATTGCTTCAGGAATGCCTCAGCGTCCTCGATCGGCGGCGGATAGCTGTAGGCCTCGTACTGCTTCCTGACCGCCTGGGTAATCGTGTCTTCCATGACACGACATTAGTTCGGAGCGATCCGGCCAGCAACATGCCGGGTCGATAAGGGCATCCCTCAATGATCGTTGGCCGCTGGCATCATGCCGCCGAGCGCCACCGTCAGTTCCGCCGCCACTTCCCGCACGGTCTGCCCGAGTTGGGGCAGGCGCTCGTCCGTCAGGCGGCTGGTCATGCCGGAGACGGAGATCGCGGCCAGCGGCTCGGCGCAGTCGTTGTAGACGACGGCGGCAATACAACGGAGACCCATGCAGGCCTCCTCGTCGTCGATGGCAAAGCCCTGGCGGCGGATCTTTTCGAGTTCCTTGAACAGATCACCCGGCCGCACGATGGATTTTTCGGTCAGCCGCGGCATGCCGTGATGATGGATGATGGCGCTGACGTCCTCGTTGGAATAGGTCGCCAGCACCGCCTTGCCGACGCCCGACGCCACCATGGCGACGCGGCCGCCGACTTTTGTGAGCGAACGCATGATCTCGCGGCTTTCCATGCGCGTCAGCACGACGATGAATTCGTCGTCGACCACGGCGAGTGCGGTCGAACTGCACGAAACGGCGGTTTTCCAGCGTTCCCAACAGGCGATGGACGGTAGAGGTCGACAGCCCGGTGCGGATGGCAAGATCGCTCAGGCGGTAGCCTTCGTCGTCCTCGGCCAGCGTCTCGATGATCGAGAGCGCGCGATCGACCGACTGCACGCCACTGTCGCGGGCGTCGGCGGCGTCCGTTTCTTTCGCGCTGGCGACCTTCCGTCGGTTCACGTCCGCCTCATTTCTCAGTGCGAAATCAGGCTATTCGCCCTCTCCCGAGCTTGCTGGCAGATATGATCTAGAAATATCGACCGAGAACACCGTCATTGCGAGCCACCCGGTCGGCGCGAAGCGCCGCCGGATGACAGGCTCCGCGAAACAATCCATCTTTCCCGTTTGGAAACATGGATTGCTTCGTCGCTTCGCTCCCTTGCGCAAACGCTTTGCGTTTGTCGCAAGCATTGACGATCGTGGCTTACAGCAAGCCCGCGCCGCGCGCCCACTTGTACTTGGCGCCCAGCACCTCGACCGGCAGTTCGGTCGAGTACGCATAGGCCGGAATGCCGTTCTGGTAGAGATATTCGGCGGCTTCCTCGACCTCGACATCGCCGGCGAGCGAGGCGACGATCGGCTTCACAAAACCTTTCGCCTCCATCTCCTTCTTCACCTCGACCATGTTGCGGGCGAACACCATCGGCGGCGTGACGATGGTGTGCCAGTAGCCGAGGATCAGCGAGTGGATCCGCTCATCCGACAGGCCGAGCTTCACGGTGTTGATGTAGGTGATCGGCGGCTCCCCGCCGGTGATGTCGACGGGGTTGCCAGCCGCGCCGAAAGGCGGGATGAATTTGCGGAACGCCGCGTCGAGATCCGGCGGCATCGCCATCAGCGACAGACCGTTGTCGACGCAGCTGTCCGAAAGCAGCACGCCCGAACCGCCGGCGCCGGTGATGATCAGCACGTTCTCGCCCGTCGGCGTCGGCAGTACCGGCATGCCGCGCGCGAATTCGAGCAATTGCCGCAAGCTGCGGGCGCGGATCACGCCCGACTGCTTGAATACGTCCTCGTAAATCTTGTCGTTACCGGCGAGCGCGCCGGTATGCGACGAGGCCGCCTTGGCGCCCGCAGAGGTCCGACCCGCCTTCAGCACCACCACCGGCTTCTTCTTGGAGACGCGCTTGGCGGCTTCCGCAAAGGCGCGGCCGTCCTTCAGGTCTTCGCAGTGCTGCGCGATCAGATTGGTGTTGGGATCCTGCTCGAAAAACGCCAGCAGATCGTCCTCGTCGATATCGGACTTGTTGCCGAGACCGACGATCGCCGACACGCCCATCTTCGCCGAGCGCGAGAAGCCGATAATCGCCATGCCGATGCCGCCGGATTGCGACGACAACGCCGCGTGGCCCTTGACGTCGTAGGCCGTGCAGAACGTGGCGCAGAGGTTCGACCAGGTGTAGTAGAAGCCGTAGATGTTCGGGCCCATCAGGCGAACGTTGTACTTCTTACCGATCTCGACGATCTCGGCCTGCAATTCGGGCGCACCGGCTTCGGCAAAGCCCGACGGGATCAGCACCGCGCCCGGAATTTTCTTCTCGCCGCATTCGATGAGCGCACCGGCCACGAATTTTGCGGGAATCGCAAACACCGCGGTGTCGATCACGCCGGGCACTTCCTTGACGCTCTTGTAAGCCTTGTAACCCAGGATCTCGGGGGCCTTCGGATGGATCGGATAGATATCGCCTTTATATCCACCGTTGATCAGGTTCTTCATCACGGAGTTGCCGATCTTGCCGTCCTCGGCGGAGGCGCCGATCACCGCAACCGCCTTCGGCTGCATGATGCGGTTCATCGCGGTGACGATTTCTTCGGTCGGGCGCGGCGCCGGGCGCGGCTTGTAGTCGAAATCGACCACGATGCGCACGTCGGCGGCGATCGCGTCGTTCTTGGTGGCGAACACCGGGTTCAGATCGAGTTCGACGATTTCGGGGAAGTCGCTGACGAGCTGCGACACTTTGACAATGACGTCGGCCAGCGCGTCGCGGGAAACCGGATCGCCGCCGCGCACGCCCTTGAGCATGTCATGGGCCTGGATGCCATCGAGCATCGACAGGGCATCGTCCTTGGTGGCGGGCGCGAGGCGGAAGGTGATGTCTTTCAGGATTTCAACCAGCACGCCGCCGAGGCCGAACGCCACCAGCTTGCCGAACGAGCCATCGGTGATGGAGCCGACGATGACCTCGGTGCCGCCGGCCAGCATCTGCTGGACTTGAACGCCCTCGATCTTGGCGTCGGACTTATATTTCTTGGCGTTGGCGAGAATGGTGTCATAGGCCTTTTCAGCTTCGGCCGCGGTCTTCAGCCCGACCACGACGCCGCCGGCCTCGGTCTTGTGGAGAATGTCGGGCGAGACGATCTTCATCACGACCGGGAAACCCATGCTGGATGCAAGCTTGGCGGCCTCGGCAGCGGACTTCGCCACGCCCTCTTTCGGAACCGGAATGCCATAGGCATCGCACACCAGCTTGCCTTCCGGCGCGGTAAGACTGGTGCGCTTGTCGGCCTTCACCGTATCGAGCACCCGGCGGACAGCCTCTTTGGCGCTAGGCTCGGCGACCTTGCGGACCGCATCTGCAGAATTTGACATTGGCTTCCTCCTGGGGCTAGTTTTATGGCATTTGGTATGCCAGAGTTCAGATTGTCAAGACAAACTATCGCGCAGAAACCGCGAAAACACGGGCAACTTGACATTCTGGTATTTGGTATGCCAAAAATATTCGAGCGTTTCTTCTGCTAAGAAGACGTCTCCAAAACAGGGAGGAGACGAGTCGTGCCCGCACGTAAACAACCCAAGGCGCCGCCAGTCATGGCTGAGGCAGATATCGCGATCGTCCGGATTGCTCCTGAGACGAGCTTCAAGAACAAGGCCTATGAAGCCTTGAAGGAAGCCATTCTCAAGATGGACATCTATGCGACGCCCGAGCAGGTGATGCTTGACGAGCGCGCCCTCTCCGAACGCCTCGGCGTCAGCCGCACCCCCATTCGCGAAGCCATCGCGATGCTGGAGCAGGATGGTTTCGTCAAGACCGTGCCGCGCCGCGGCATCGTCGTGGTCCGCCGCACCAAGACCGAAATCGTCGACATGATCCGCGCCTGGGCCGCGCTCGAGAGCATGGCCGCGCGCCTGATCACGACCACAGCGCGCAAGAAGGACATCACGGCGCTGCGCGACTTCTTCAAGGATTTTGGCAAGGACCGCCTGCCGCAGGACCATGTCGAGGAATACTCCAAGGCCAACATCGCGTTCCATCAGGCGTTGATCTCGCTATCGGAATCGCCGGTTCTGGTCGACATGACCAACGATATCCTTTTGCACGTGCGCGGCTATCGGCAACTGACCATCGGACGGAAGGATCGTACCGCAACGTCCCTGCCCGAGCATCTGGCGATCATCGAGGCGCTGGAAGCCCGTGACACCGAACTCGCCGAGAAGCGCGCACGCGACCACACACTTGGCCTTGCCTCTTACGTCGAGGCGCACGGCCAGGAACTCTTTACCTAGACCAAACCTCGCAACAGAAGACGACGAAAAATCGTCCGAGACAACGACCAGGGAGATAAAGCCCATGCTGAATACCGCGACCAAGTCCCAAGCACCGGGCACCGAGCAGGAGCTGACGGATGGCTTTCATCTCGTCATCGACGCCCTCAAGCTCAACGGCATCAACACCATTTATGGTGTGCCGGGCATCCCGATCACGGACCTTGGCCGCATGATGCAGGCCGCGGGCATTCGCGTGCTGTCGTTCCGCCACGAGCAGAACGCCGGCTATGCCGCCTCGATTGCCGGTTACCTGACCAAAAAACCGGGCGTTTGCCTCACCGTCTCCGCACCCGGCTTCCTCAACGGCCTTACGGCGCTGGCGCATGCCACCACCAACTGCTTCCCGATGATCCTGATCTCGGGCTCCTCCGAGCGCGAAATCGTCGACCTGCAGCAGGGCGACTATGAGGAGATGGACCAGCTTGCGATCGCAAAACCGCTCTGCAAGGCGGCTTTCCGCGTGCTGCACGCCGCCGACATCGGCATCGGCCTGGCCCGCGCGATCCGCGCGGCCGTTTCGGGCCGTCCGGGCGGCGTCTATCTGGACCTCCCCGCAAAGCTGTTCGGCCAGGTGATGGATGCGGCAGCCGGCGCGAAGTCGCTGGTGAAAGTGATCGACGCCGCGCCCGCCCAGATCCCCGCCCCGTCCGCCGTCAAGCGCGCGCTCGAAGTGCTCAAGGGTGCCAAGAAGCCCCTGATCATTCTCGGCAAGGGCGCGGCTTACGCGCAGGCCGATGACGATATCCGCGCCTTCGTCGAAAAGACCGGCGCGCCGTTCCTGCAGATGAGCATGGCCAAGGGCCTGTTGCCGGACACCCACGCGCAGTCCGCGGGCGCCGCACGTTCGACCGTGCTGAAGGACGCCGACGTCGTCATGCTGATCGGCGCCCGCCTCAACTGGCTGTTGTCGCACGGCAAGGGCAAGACCTGGGGCGATGCGCCGAAGAAATTCATCCAGATCGACATTGAGCCCAAGGAAATGGATTCCAACGTCGGGATCGTGGCCCCCGTGGTGGGAGATATCGGCTCCTGCGTCTCCGCTTTGCTCGCTGGCATGGGCGGCAACTGGCCGGCTGCGCCGGCCGAGTGGCTCGGCACGGTTTCGAAGAAGCGTGACGAGAACGTCGCCAAGATGGCGCCGAAGCTGATGAGCAACGCTTCGCCGATGGATTATCACGGCGCGCTCGGCGTGCTGCGCACCATCGTCAAGGAGCGGCCGGACGCGATCTTCGTCAACGAAGGCGCCAACACGCTCGACCTCGCCCGCGGCGTGATCGACATGTACAAGCCGCGCAAGCGCATCGACGTCGGCACCTGGGGCGTGATGGGCATCGGCATGGGCTATTCGATCGCTGCCGCTGTCGAAACCGGCCATCCGGTGCTGGCGGTCGAAGGCGACTCGGCCTTCGGCTTTTCGGGCATGGAAGTCGAAACCATCTGCCGCTATCAGCTTCCGGTCTGCATCGTCATCTTCAACAATGACGGCATCTATCGCGGAACCGACGTCAATGGCGCGAGTTCGGATCCGGCAACCACCGTGTTCGTCAAGGGCTCGCGCTACGACAAGATGATGGAAGCCTTCGGCGGCGTGGGCGTCAACGCCACCTCGCCCGATGAGCTCAAGCGCGCTGTCAACGCCGCGATGGATTCCGGCAAGCCGACGCTGATCAACGCCGTGATCGATCCGGCGGCCGGCTCCGAGAGCGGCCGCATCGGCAACCTCAACCCGCAAAGCGTACTGCAAAAAAAGAAATAACCGACTTCAACCCATTTCATCCTGCACAGGCAGATAGACACAGTACGGAGCAACACGATGACAAAGGCGCTTACGGGCGTTCGCATTCTCGATTTCACCCATGTTCAGTCGGGTCCGACCTGCACGCAATTGCTGGCCTGGTTCGGCGCCGACGTGATCAAGGTCGAGCGTCCCGGCGTCGGCGACATCACGCGCGGCCAGCTGCAGGACATCCCGAATGTGGACAGCCTGTATTTCACCATGCTCAACCACAACAAGCGCTCGATCACGCTCGACACCAAGAACCCGAAGGGCAAGGAAGTCCTCACCGCGCTGATCAAGAGCTGCGACGTTCTGGTGGAGAATTTCGGCCCCGGCGTGCTCGACCGCATGGGCTTCCCCTGGGAGAAGATCCACGCCATCAACCCGAAGATGATCGTGGCCTCGATCAAGGGCTTTGGTCCCGGGCCGTATGAAGATTGCAAGGTGTATGAGAACGTCGCGCAGTGCACCGGCGGCGCAGCCTCGACCACCGGCTTCCGCGACGGCCTGCCGCTCGTTACCGGCGCGCAGATCGGCGACAGCGGTACCGGCCTGCATCTGGCACTCGGCATCGTCACCGCGCTCTACCAGCGCACCGTCACCGGCAAGGGCCAGAAGGTCACCGCCGCGATGCAGGATGGCGTGCTGAATCTGGCCCGTGTCAAACTGCGGGACCAGCAGCGCCTCGCCCATGGTCCGCTCAAGGAATACAGCCAGTTCGGCGAAGGCATTCCGTTCGGCGACGCGGTGCCGCGCGCCGGCAACGATTCCGGCGGCGGCCAGCCCGGCCGCATCCTCAAGTGCAAGGGGTGGGAGACCGATCCCAACGCCTACATCTATTTCATCACCCAGGCGCCGGTGTGGGAGAAGATCTGCGACGTGATCGGCGAGCCCGGCTGGAAGACCGATGCCAACTACGCCAAGCCACCGGCCCGGCTGTCGCGCTTGAACGAAATCTTCGCGCGCATCGAACAGTGGACGATGACGAAGACCAAATTCGAGGCGATGGAAATCCTCAACAAGGACGACATCCCCTGCGGCCCGATCCTGTCGATGAAGGAGATCGCGCGCGAGCCCT
>CADEDX010000137.1 GCA_902826195.1 uncultured Bradyrhizobium sp.
CCAACGCCGGCCAGCTTTCACCGGCCTGCAAGGATGTGCTTTCGCAGTTCGCGGCGCGGTGATCGCGCGCGCTCGGCGGTCCCCACATCACGGGAATCGCAGCTCACTCGCCGCCACGGAAAGCGAGGATGAGCTGGATGAGCCGGACCGAGAGGGCGACATAGAGCACCGTCATCAGGATCTGATAAGCGACGTGCCAATTGAGCTTGGCCAACTTGTACAGGCCGTCGAGGAAATTGAGCAGCAGGAGAATGACGCCGAACAACATGACGCCTCGGCCGACGAGGCTATGCTTGAGGTAGCCGAACAGAACGATCGCCGGCTCATTGCTCGAGACATGGGCGCCGGCCGATATGATCAACGTCCCGATGATCAGTTTTTCGATATGAGAGAATATTTCCTTGGAGACCGGCTCGACATGTTCGGCATAGAACGCCAGCCATCTGGCTCTGACCTGCGCCATGAGTTTTCCTCGGGATTTCCTTGCCACAATGAATTGAAGGGTCACTACACCGGGTCCGCGATCAAGAAGCAAGAAGGCCGGTCGTCCTGATCCGCGGACATTGACGTCAGGGATCGGCCGCTACAACGAAGGGAGAAGCCGAATGCTACGAACCACCCTGGCCGCCGCCGCCGTGCTCTGCCTGTCGCACGCCGCCTCAGCGCAGGAGATGACCGCGGCACAGCGAGACGCCTGCATGGGCGATTACGAGAAATATTGCAAAAGCGTCACGCCGGGCGGCGGTCGGATCATCGCCTGCCTCGCCAAGGAGAGCGACAAGATCACTCCGTCCTGCAAGAAGGTACTGACGGCGGCCGAGAAGAAGTAACGAAGCTTTCGAGAATTGAATTTTAACACCTGAGCATCAACCAAAAGTCCAGGAGTCCAACATGCGATCCTTTCTGATCATTGCATCCGCCCTGCTCGCCTTCGGCGCCACCATGACCCTCCAATCGCGCACCGCCAGCGCCGTGGTCTGCGCCGACGGTGTCGTGCGCGCCGGCTGCGCCGGGCCACGCGGCGCGGTCGTCGTGCGCAAGCCGATCAAGGTTTGCAAGACAACCATCGTCAACGGCGTCAAGGTTCGCCGCTGCACCTGACCTGACCAGGGTCTGGATACGCGCGAATTCCGATCGCTGCGCGCCGTGCTCTTGGCGCAGCGATCGGTGCGTGTAATGATCCAGAGCGCATGAAGGATTTCTCCGCTCCGTTGCCTCTGTGGGCTCGCGCGACCTTGCTGGCGGGCCTCGTCGGTGTCGTCCTTGGCGCCGGCGTCCTGGCGTACCGCTATTATTCGAGGCCGGTCACGCTGAGCCTTGCGGTCGGATCGTTCGACGGCGAGGCGGCCAAAGTTGCCTCGATCATCGCGGGTCGACTTGACGCGGCGAAAACCGCTGTGCGCATCACGATCGTTCCAACGGACAACGTGCTGGATTCGGCAAAGCTGTTTGCCGCCGGCAAGACGGACCTCGCCATCGTCAGGGCCGACGTCGGCGATCTCTCGCAGGCGCGCAGCGTCGTGCTGGTGAACAAGTCCGTCCTGATGCTCCTGGCGCTGCCCGGGTCCTCACTGACCAGCATCGAGAAACTGAAGGGACATACGGTTGGCGTGGTCGGCGGCGAGATCAACCAGAAGTTCGTCGATGCGCTGAAAAAGGAATATGACCTCGCCGATAAGGTCACCTTCAAGAGTTTCGCCCCCGCAGAAGTGCCGCGCGCGATCCGAGCCAAGGAAGTCGGCGCGTTCCTGGCGGTCATTCCCCTCAACGAAAAGTATCTGTCACTGGTCCGGCGCTTCTTCCGCGACAGCCGTAATGCCTTTCCGACCGTGATCCCGGTCGAGTCCGCCGGCGCCATTGTCGACATGGAAGGCGCATATGAGAGCTTTGACATCCCGCTCGGGACGCTCAGAGGCAATCCCCCGGTGCCGGACGCCGACGTGACCACGCTTCGGGTCGGTTCTTATTTGGTCGCCAACAAGAAGCTCGACGCCGACCTGATCACGGCCCTGACACAGGCGCTGATCAACGCGCGCAACGACCTCGTGCGCGATCAGCCTCTGCTCGCGGGCATTGCCGCCCCCGATACCGATCCAGACGCCTACATTGCCGTCCATCCGGGCGCCGCCGCGTTCTACAACGGCACCCAGCAAAGTTTCATGGATAAATACAGCAACTGGATTTATCTGACGCCAATGGTGTTGGGCGCGTTGGCGTCAATCTTCGCGGCGGCCTGGCGGTTCCTTGGCATCGAGCATGCTGATCAGCAGCAAACGACGATGAAAACCTTGTTCGCCCTGCCGCGGAGGATAAGGAAGGTGAGCAGCAACGCCGAGTTGACCGAGATCGAAAGAGAGGTCGATGCCGCGCTGGACGCCGAGATGTCCACCGCCACCAAGAGCGAGAACTCCCAGGACATCACCACGTTGATCTCGCTGGCGAATCGCCTGGAGGATGCGATCCATCGCCGCAGGCTCACGATTGCAACGACGCCCCCGACGGGCGAAGGCTGATTTCGGCATCCGGCGGCGATGTTCCCGTCGATTTTTCAGTAGCGCAAATTTTAAGCCCGGATTAATCTCCGATCCAAATTAAACAGTATACTGTCGATTGGGAGGCAGACGTGCGTATCGCCGTCATCGGCGGAGGCCCCGGCGGGCTCACCTTCGCCTATCTTTGGAAACGGCGTCATCCCGACGCGCAGGTCGACCTGTTCGAACAGAATCCCGAGGGCGCGACCTGGGGGTTCGGCGTGGTGTTCTCCGAACAGGCCCTGGAGTTTCTGCGCGCCGACGATCCGGAGACGGTGGACGCCATCACGCCGCGGATGGAGAGCTGGAAGAACATCACGCTCAATCTGCGCGGCGAGAGCGTCGACATCGACGGCATCGGCTTCTCTTCGATCGGCCGGCTCGAACTCCTGACCATTTTGCAGCAGCGCGTCCGCGCCGCAGGCGTAAATGCGCGATACGACACGACGATCGCCTCGGTCGACGAACTCGGCGGGTACGACCTGATCGTCGCCGCCGACGGGCTGAACTCGCTGGTGCGCCGCGGCTTTGAGCGGGAATTCGGCGCCTCGGTCTCGCATTCAACCAACAAGTTCGCCTGGTATGGCACCAGCAAGGTTTTCGCCACGCTATCGCAGACCTTCGTCAAGACCGCCCTCGGCGCGTTCAACGCCCATCACTATCGCTATTCGCCCGCCATGAGCACGTTCCTGGTCGAATGCGACGCGGCGACATGGCAGGCCTATGGCTTCGAGCACAAGACCATCGAACAGTCGCAGGCGATCTGCGAGGAGATATTCGCTGGCACCCTCGACGGCCAACCACTGGTCTCGAACAAGTCGGTATGGCGCAATTTTCCCTGGATCTGGAACGAGAATTGGTCGCACGGCAACATGGTGCTGATCGGCGACGCCCTGCATACCGCGCACTTCTCGATCGGCTCGGGCACACGGCTTGCGATCGAAGACGCGATCGCGCTGACCAAGGCGCTGGAGGCGGAGACGGAACTCGCCGCAGGCCTCGCCCGCTACCAGGCGGAGCGCAAGCCGATCGTGCAAAAGCTGGTGACGGCGGCGCGCACCAGCGCCGACTGGTACGAACAATTCCCGGAGCACATGAAACTCGGCCTGATGGACTTTGCCTACAGCTATATCACCCGCTCGGGGCGGATCGCGGATGCGCGGCTGCGGGCAATGTCGCCGGAGTTTATGGCGCGATACGAGGCTGAAAAGCAGACCGGAGGCCGGACATGACAATTTCCGACGCGGTGCCGCGCGACAATCCGGGCGCGCGCGAGATCGGCTTCGCGATTCCTGAAACCTACAACGCCAGCCGCATCCTGTTCGACAACCTCGCGGCCGGCCACGGCGAAAAACTGGCGCTGACCGGCCCCGGCGGCACGCGCAACTACGCACAGCTTTGCGCCGAGGCCGCACAATGGGGCCATGGTTTCCAGTCGCTCGGCCTGAAGCGCGGCGATCGCATCCTGATGTTCCTCGACGATACGCCGGCCTATCCCGCCGCGTTTTTCGGCGCCGTGCGGGCTGGCTTTGTGCCACTGCTGATCAACACGCTCACGCCGCCGGATCTGCTGCAGTTCTATCTCTCGGACGCCGGCGCGGCGGTTGCGGTCGCGGAGGCCGAATTTGTCTCGCGGTTCAATGCGGAGGCCTGCAGGGACACGCCGCTGCAAACCCTGATCGTTTCAAACGGCGGGGCTGGTTCACACGCGGTGCAAAACACCTTCGCGGCGGAGCAATGGCTGCAGGGCTTCCCCACCGATCTGCCGGAGGCCGACACCGGGCGCAACGACATGGCGTTCTGGATGTATTCGTCCGGCTCGACCGGCCGACCCAAAGGCATCGTGCATCTGCAGCACGACATGGCCTATACCGAGCAGTCCTTTGCGCGCAGTGTTCTCAAGCTGACGCCCGATGACATCTGCTTCTCGGTACCAAAGATCTATTTCGCCTACGGCTTTGGCAACGCGATCACCTTCCCGTTCGCGGTCGGCGCGGCGACGCTGCTGCTGCCGGGACAGCCGAAGCCGGCAACCATCTTCGAGGCGATCGAGAAATTCCGGCCGTCGGTATTCTATGGCTTGCCGACGCTCTACACCTCGCTGACCAAGGCCGAGGGTGCATCCGCCGCCGATTTCTCGTCGCTGCGCATGGCATTATCGGCCGCCGAGGTGCTGTCGGCGGAAGTATTCAACGGCTGGAAGTCGCTGACGGGGCTGGAGATCATCGAGGGGCTCGGTTCCACCGAGGTGCTGCACATCTATCTCTCCAACCGCCCCGAGAGGAAAAAACTCGGTGCGGCGGGCCTGCGCGTGCCCGGCTATGAAATCCTGCTCAGAGACAGCGACGGCCGCGACGTCGGCGACAACGAGGAAGGAATTTTGTGGGTGCGCGGCGATTCCAATACGCCGCTGTACTGGAACCGGCCCGACAGGTCGGCGGAGACGATTCGCGATGGCGGCTGGATCTACACCGGCGACCGCTTTCTGCGTGACGCCGACGGCTTCCACTTCTTCCGCGGCCGCGCTGACGACCTGATCAAGATCTCGGGCCAGTGGGTCTACCCGCTGGAAGTTGAACTCTGCCTCGCCGAACACCCCGATGTCAGGGAATGCGCAGTGTACGCCGCCGAATTGCCAGATCGGCGCATGACGCTGAAGGCGGTTGTGGTGATGAACCAGCGTGAGTTCGACGAGGGCTGCGCAACGAAAACGCTGCAGGATTACGTCAAGGCAAAGCTTCTGCCGTATAAGTATCCGCGCGAGATCCGGTTCATTGCGGAATTGCCGAAAACCGGTACCGGCAAAATCGACCGCCAGGCATTGATGCGGATGTAGCTGTAACAAGCTCTACGTCGTCCCGGCCTTGAGCCGGGACCCATAACCACCGGCGGAAACTGATTTGCTCGGTAGTGGTTGTTTATCTTTTTCAACAACGACAGCCGCGGCGTATGGGTCCCGGCTCAAGGCCGGGACGACAGTGGAGATTCTGGCCGGCTCCTCGTCTCCCCCTCACCCCGCCTTCCCCAGATGCTCCAGCGCATCCTCGGCGCGGAGCGGCACGCGCGAGGCTTCGTTGTTGAGATCGACAAGCTGCGTCAAGAGCCTCAACAGCGCTTTGCGATCGGCGGGCTTCAGCGGCTGCAGCATCCGCACCTGCGCGCGCTCCACCAACGGCATGATATCGCTCAACACGGCCGCGCCCGACTTGGTCAGATGCAAGAGCTTGACGCGCTTGTCGTCGCGCGAGGGCTTTCGCTCGATCAGCGCCTTACTTTCCAGCCGCTCGATCACGTTGCCGAGCGTCGAGCGGTCGAACGCGATCACCGCCGACAGCCGCGTGGCGTCGATACCGGGGTGGGTGTGGATGGTCACCAGCGCCGCATATTGCACCGGCGTCAGGTCGAATGCCTTGCACTCCTCAACGAAGATAGAAACCGCAATCTGCTGCATTCGGCGGAACAGATAGCCGGGCGCGGTGTAGACCGCGTCCATCGTGACGGGTGCGGGCTTACTCAGCATCGGCCTGCCTTTCGGGCGCAGCGTCGGCGAACGCCATCATTTCCTTTGCGGCCGCCTCGGCCTTCAGCAGGCGCGGAAAGGCTGACACGTCGACGCCAAAGCGCCTTGCATTGCCCAGTTGAGGCACCAGGCAGAGGTCGGCGAGCGACGGTTTGTCGCCGAAGCAGAATGGGCCGGTCTCGTTCGCGACCAGCGCCTCACAGGCGGACAGGCCCTCGCGGTTGGTCCAGGCCGCCCACTCCGTCACTTTCTCCTCGGCCAGGCCAAGTTGGCGCAGCCGGTTGAGCACCTTGAGATTCTGTACCGGATGCGTGTCGCAGGCGAGCGCCATGGCGAAGGCGCGCACCTTGGCGCGGCGCAGCGGGTCGTTTGGCAGCAACGGAGGATCGGGATAGGTCTCGTCCAGCCATTCGATGATCGCCTGCGACTGCGTCAGCACTTCGCCTTTGTCGCCCTCCAGCGCCGGCACCAGGCCCTGGGGGTTGATCGCGAGAAAGGCAGGCGCGGTTTGTTCGCCCTTGCGAAGATGGCGTGGCAAGTGATAGGCCGGCAAGCCCTTGAGATTCAGCGCGATCCTGACCCGGTACGCCGCCGCGCTGCGGAAATAACCGTGCAGCTTCATCGGAACCTCCGTGGAATGTTATGGTTCTACCCGGCGGGGCCGTGATTGACGATAGCTATATTGTAAGTATACTGTCAATTTGGACGGTAATGTTGCGGGAGGCTAATCATGGAAGCCGTGCAGAAGACGCCGGAACGCGAAGCGTTCTACAAGAAGATCGACGGCGAAAACCTCTCAGCGCTGTGGAACGTGATGAACGATCTCATCACGCCCGAACCGCGCAGCGCCTGCCGGCCGCATCTGTGGAAGTTCGATTCGATCCGCGACTACATGACCGAGGCCGGCAAGCTGATCACCGCCAAGGAAGCCGAGCGGCGCGTGCTGGTACTGGAAAATCCCGGCCTGCGCGGCCAGTCGAAGATCACGACGTCGCTGTTCGCGGGCGTGCAGATGGTGGTTCCCGGCGATATCGCGCCGGCGCACCGCCACAGCCAGTCGGCGCTGCGCTTCGTGCTGGAAGGCAAAGGCGCAGCCACTGCGGTCGACGGCGAACGCACGCTGATGGAGCCCGGCGATTTCGTCATCACGCCGTCGATGACCTGGCACGACCATTCCAACGAGACCAACGAGCCGGTGTTCTGGCTCGACGGGCTCGACATTCCGATGGTGCAGTTTTTCGATGCCTCATTTGCGGAAGGATCGAACGAAGACCAGCAGAAGATATCAAAGCCCGCCGGCGACAGCTTTGCGCGCTACGGCCGCAACCTGCTGCCGGTCGACGAGAAGCGGAAATCCAGGACCTCGCCGATCTTCAACTATCCCTACAGCTATACGCGCGAGGCGCTGGAACAGGCCCGCGCCCGCGACGAATGGGACGCCTGCCACGGGCTGAAGCTGAAATTCTCCAATCCCGAAACCGGCGATTTCGCCATGCCGACTATCGGCACCTTCATCCAGCTGCTGCCGAAGGGATTCAAGACCGCCCGCTACCGCTCGACCGACGCCACAGTGTTCGCAGCGATCGAAGGCAAGGGCCGCACAAGGATCGGCGACCAGGTGTTCGAGTGGGGCGCGCGCGACCTGTTCGTGGTGCCGAGCTGGCACTGGGTCACGCACGAGGCCGACACCGATGCGGTGCTGTTCTCATTCTCCGACCGCCCGGTGCAGCAGAAGCTGGATCTGTTTCGCGAAGATCGCGGCAACGCGTGAGGATGCGTGCGTAGGATGGGTCAGGCGAAGCCGTAACCCACCACGGTCTCGATACGTGGCTTCGTCTGTCGGTGGGTTACGCCTACGGCTAACCCACTTTACAACGTCGGTGTCCCCATCACCGCCAGTGCAGCAGCTTCGCCTCGAGCACGTTGATCACCTTCCCTACCGCCAGTCCGAACAGCGACAGGATCACCACGCCGGCCAGTAGCTGGTCGGTTTGCATGAGATTACCCGCCTGCAGCACGAAGGCGCCGATGCCGAACTGGGCGCCGATCATCTCGGCGCTGACCACCAGCAACAGCGCCACCGATGCGGTGATGCGGAAACCTGCCAGGATCGACGGCAGCGCGCCCGGCCAGATCACGCGGCGGACGATGGCGTGGAAAGGCACGTTGAAACTTTGGGCCATGCGGATCAGGTTGCGCGGCACGGCGTCGACGCCGCTATAGACCGAGATCGCGGTGGAGAAGAACACGCCGAGCGCGATCGTCGCGATCTTCGGCTCTTCGCCGATGCCGAGCCAGAGGATCAACAGCGGCAGCAGGGCGATTTTCGGAATCGGGAACAGCGCGGAGATGAAGGTAATGCCGACACCGCGCGCCAGCGTCGACAACCCGATCGCAAAGCCGACAATGACACCGGCCACTGTGCCGAGTACCCAGCCGGTTCCTATCCGGAGCACCGACGCCGATACGTGTTGCCAGAGCGCGCCTGAGATCGCCAGCTTGTAGATCGCGATGGCAATCGCTGAAGGCGATGGCAAGAAGAGCTGACTAACCCAGCCGGCGCTGCCGGCGAGCTGCCACAGCGCGATGACCATCGCCAGCGCGATCCAGCCCGACACCCGCCCTGCACGCGGTACAAAGCCTGCGCCTCGAAAGGCAACCGGCCGCACCTCGACTGCGGGATCATCCTGCGTGGCGCGGTCAAGCATGCTGCACCTCGCGCTCGGCATCGATCGCCTCCTCGCGGATCAGCGACCACAGATCGTTCTGCAGCGCGAGCAATTTGCCGCGCGCATCGATCGCGCCGCGCTCGGCGCGCGTCATCGGGATGTCGACGATTTCGCGGACCCGGCCGGGGCGGCGCGACAGCACCACGATGCGGTCGGCCAACCGCACCGCCTCCGCCAGATTATGCGTGACATAGACCGCGCCCATCGCCCCGTCAGCCAGCAGACGGATGAAATCCTCCATCAGCAATTCGCGCGTCTGCGAATCCAGCGCCGACAGCGGTTCGTCCATCAGGAGGATCGCCGGCCGTACCGCGAGCGCGCGGGCAATGCCGACGCGCTGACGCATGCCGCCGGACAATTGCTTTGGATAGGCGGCGCGGAAATCCGACAACCCCGTGCGGCGCAGCGCATCGTCGACGACGGCACGGCGCGCGGCGGCGTCGAGCGCGGCATGCTCGAGCGGAAACGCGACGTTGGCTTCCACCGTGCACCACGGCAGCAGCGCAAAATCCTGGAACACGAAGGTCAGCGGATTGAGGCTGCCGGCCGGCGGCGCACCGCGCAGTTCGGCAGCGCCGCCACTCGGCTGCAACAGCCCACCAAGGATCGACAGCAGCGTGCTCTTGCCGCAACCGGACGGACCGACGATCGCGACCACCTCGCCAGAGGCGACCGTGAACGACACGCGGTCGAGCACGTCGAGGGCGCCGAAGCGGTGGCTGATGTGGTCGGCGATCAGGTCCATTGCGGAGTCGCTTGCTGTTCCAAGTCTTTCAGCACGTCATGCCCAGGCTTGTCCCGCCTGCGGGGGCGAAGCCCCTTCGGCGAGGCGAAGGCCCGGCCATGACGGAGACCGTATCATCAATCCGCCTTCACATATTCCTTCGCGATGATCGCATCTGGCGAGAATCCCTTGTCGACAAAGCCCTGCTCCTGCAGCCATTCGATCTGGTTGCCGACGTTCTTCACGTCGAGTTTCCCTTCAGGATCGATATAGGCGCAGTTGCCTACCACCTGCTCCACCGGGAGGTTGGTAAATTTCGCGATGATCTCCAGCAGCGGCTTTGTCTTGTCATTGATGTCGGCCTTGCCGTCCTTCACGGAGGCCAGGATCACGTCGTGATATTCGCGGTCGGCGCGCGCCAACGCAGCGAGCAGCTTCGTCACCAGCGGCTTGTTCGCCAGCGTCTTCGGAGAGGCGAAGACCGCGCCGAGTTGCCAGGGCGTCTCGTCGCCGACCCAGCCGAGGAATTTTGCGCCGCCGGAATCGACCAGCGCGCGCGCCGTCGAGATCGGCAGCAGAGCTGCGTCTACCGTTTCGCCCTTCAGCGCCGCCGCCGCATTCGACAGCGACTGCAGCGGCATTATCTTTACTTCGGCGAGCTTGAAACCGTATTTGTCGGCGAGCAGGCCGAGCGAATAGTGAAAGCTGGAGCCGACTTGCGTCACCGCGATGCGCTTGCCCGCGAGATCCTTCGGCGTCTTCAGCCCGGCTGCATAGGCATTGTTGCTGGCGAAATAGCCGATCAGCGGATAGCCGGCTTTCTCGCGGCTCATGCCGCCGATCACCTTCAGCGTGCCCTTGCCGGCGAGATTGTAGAGCCCGGCGGTGAACGCGGTGATGCCGAACTCGACGTCGCCCGACGTCGTCGCCACCGCGATCGGCTGGGCCGCGTCGAAGAATTTCAGTTCGATGTCGAGCCCGGCCTCGCGAAAATAGCCCTTGTCATGCGCGATGAACACCGGTGCGGACGACGACAGCCGCAGCACGCCGATCCTGGCCTTGTCATCGGCACGCGCGGTCCCGCAAGCCGGTATCGCCAGCAGGCTCGCCAGCGCCAGCCGTGCAAACATCTTCATTCCATTCCCTCCGTCTCTTTTGTTCTGTCATATCCCCTCCACGTAGGTCGTCCCGGCGAACGCCGGGACCCATACGCCGCGGCGGTTGTTGCCTACACAAGGTATCTGACGCCGGCGTCAAACCGAAAAGCCGCGGCGTATGGGTCCCGGTTCAAGGCCGGGACGACCACCTTTTTCCCTCCGCGCCTCCCTACAGCCCTTATACCCCCTCGGGCACCTTCTGATCCCGCCCGATGAACGCGCCCTGTTGCTTGAGGCCTTGTTGCAACTTTTCGACGGCGATGTCGCGCGGAATCGTATTGCCCGACAGCGCCAGCGCTGCCGCGGACCCGGCCGCCTCCCCCATCGCAAAACAGGCGCCGGAGACCCGCGCCGCCGACTGGCCTTCATGGGTCATCGATGCGCAGCGGCCGGCCATCAACAGATTGTCGACGCCCTCGGGGACGAGCATGCGATACGGCAATTCGTTGAAGCCACGCGACTCCGGAATCGGCGGGAACGTGAAAGTCACGTCGCCCGCAATATGCTGCTCCATCGGCCAGCCGTTGACGCCGATCGAATCCTCGAACGAGGCGCAGCCGAGCACGTCCTCTCCCGACAGCTGGTAGCCACCGGTCACGCGCCGCGTCTCGCGGATACCGAGTTGGGGCGGCAGGTCGACGATGTAGGATTTTTCAAAACCCGGCACCGTGCGCAGGAATTCAAATGCCTGCACGGCCTGACGCCGTCCGTCGATCTCGCCGCGCGTGAGATCATCCGGCTCGATGCCGCTGATCGCCGCGCCGTTCTCGCGCGCCAGCTGGGTGAAATTCACCCGCCATTCGATCGCCGAACGCTGTGGGCGCACGATCGCGGTCTTGCGCGGAAAGCGATGCGTGCCTGCGGCCTCAGCCTTGGCCATCAGTTCGGGAATCGTGCGCCAGGCGTCACCCGCCTTCTCGGGATCGATGCCGTTGAGGCGGAACATCATCGACGGGTACATCATGCCGCCGGCATTGTCGCCGACCTCGAACGGCGCGCCCGCCCACGCCGCGAGGTCGCCGTCGCCCGAACAGTCGATGAAGATGCCGGCGCGCACCGCCTGCCGGCCGGCCTTGGTCTCGACCATCAGCACATTGATGCGCCGCTCATCCTCCATCACGACGCCGGCGCCGAGCGCGTGAAAGAGAATATCGACCTTGTGAGCGGCAAGCAGGTCGTCTGCCGCGATCTTGTAGGCCGCGGTGTCGTAGGCCTGCGCAAAAATCTTGCCGAGGATCAGATGCGGTGCGTTCAATCCATCGAGCCGCTCGATCCGCGCCAGCAGATCGGAGGGGATGCCCTGCACCACGCGATGCATCTCGCCATGAACGTTGGCATGCAGCCCGCAGAAATTCGTCACGCCCGCGGCCGTACCCATGCCGCCGAGAAAGCCATAGCGTTCGATCAAAAGCGTACGACGGCCGGCGCGCGCCGCGGCCACGGCAGCGGCAATGCCGGCGGGACCGCCGCCCAGCACGGCGACTTCATATTCGCCGTAGAGCGGTATCTGACGCGCGGGTTCGGTGACGGTTTTGGCCGGCAAGGTGACATTCCCGGATGGCGTGCGGGCGATCATGCCCCGGAAGGGCGGCTTTGGCTATTGCAGCGAAAGGATCAGGTTCCGACCTGCAGCGGCGAAGTCAGCTTGCGCAATGCGGCAATGACTGAGAGCGCGGTAATGCGGCCCGTCTTCGGGTTCTCCGACGGGATATTCTCAATAGCCATCGTGAACGAGGCCGAATCGGAATCGACCTTGATCTGGTGGCAGTTCCGCGTCACCGCGGGATCGGCCCAGATCTCGATCGTGGTGCGATCGGGGCCGATGCCCGCGAGCGAGAGCGCCGCCACCACATTGACGTTGGCCGGAAACGCTGCCGCCGCGTCGCGCGCCGAGCCCTTGAACACGCGCAACGCGGACGTCACGCCCTCCATCGAGATCCCGTTCTCGACCAGATAAGGCGCACCGGCGAGACCGCCGGGCGGCTTGCGCGTGACCATCTGCACCGAATGGATCGTACCTTCGGCGGCGGCGGTAACGGCATCGAAGCCGATCAGGGCGCCGGTCGGCACGATGATCTGGCCGCCATGCGCCCGCGCCAGATCGATCAGTTCGGGACGCGGCAGCAGCGCGCTGGAGCTCAGCACCATTACCTGCTTGCCGGCACGCAGCATCGGCCGACAGATCTGGTCGAGGATCGCGGCCGGCGCGCATTCGACCACGAGGTCGGCGTGGGCGGGCACTTCATCGAGCGCGACCAGCGGGCATGAAATACCTTCGCGATCGAGCCAGGCTTGCGCCTTCGCCTGGTCCCTGGCCGCGATCGCCGCGAGCGCAAGCCCCGGCAGACCCTGCGTCAGCTTGCGCGCGATGGTTTTCCCGATCTCTCCCAGCCCGGCAATGGCGATACGTTTTGATGGCAAGTCCGACACTCCTATTATCGCGGTTTATTCCCGTCCGCGGTCCTGGGCTGCGTGGAATAAGGATCAGCACCTCCTCGGGATCGGTCCCATCAGTCTAATAGACGATGATATAAGGCAAGCCACGCACGACCCATTCCTGAGTGCCTGGCACCCGACCGGCATGTCCCATGCGTGGAAATTCAGTCAACTGTTCGGCGGCAAAACGTATGCGGGCGACCACCTGCGTGGCTGCGACAGGATTTCGATCATGGCTGTAGCTGGAAATTGCGGCAATG
>CADEDX010000138.1 GCA_902826195.1 uncultured Bradyrhizobium sp.
CCCAGGACGTTATGCCCGATCTTGCCCGCGCCACCATTGCATCGGTCTCGGTGCTGGGCGCTTTGCATGCCAGTCCGGCGGTCAAGGCCGCGCTCGCCGACAGGATGAGGTGAGGTTTTATGCTGAACCAGGACATCATTCGAGAAGCCACCCGCCTCACCCGTGCGGGGCAACTCGTTGAAGCCACCGCGCTGCTGCAGCGCATGCTTCACGGCGAGCGCGCGGCAGATGCGCCCTCCCGCAGCCACGGTCGCATCGCTCTCCCCGGCCCGCTCATCATCGACGCAAAGGCCAACGCGGTCGAGGAGCCGGAGAGCCCCCCACCATCCGCATCGGGACCCGCCGCGCAGCCGCGCAAGGCCGACCTTTTGCTGGATCGCAAAAAGGGACGCACCACGATTGGACGACGCTCAATCATGGAGCGCTCCCCGCTGAGCGAACCGGACATCGTGCCGAATGGCGCCCGTTTCATTGAAGAGACGTACAGCAGTCCGGCAGGAAGCCGTGCCTACAAGCTGTTCATTCCGAGCGGCTATCGCGCGCAGCCGCTTCCCCTGGTCGTCATGCTTCATGGCTGTACCCAGTCGCCGGACGATTTCGCTGCCGGTACGCGAATGAACCTTCTCGCGGAGGAGCATCATTGCTTCGTGGTCTATCCGGCTCAGCCAAGCCAGGCCAACCACGCCAAATGCTGGAACTGGTTTCGCAAGGCGGACCAGCAGCGGGGCCGAGGCGAGCCTTCGCTGATTGCGGGTATCACACGCCAGATCATGGATCAGTATCCGGTTGATCGAAAGCGCGTCTACGTAGGCGGATTATCGGCCGGCGCGGCCGCGGCGGCGGTGATGGGAGAAACGTACAGCGATATGTATGCCGCTATCGGCATACACTCCGGTCTGCCATGCGGCGTCGCCACGGATCTTCCCTCTGCGCTTCGCGCCATGCGACAGGGAGGGCCAGATCGCAAGGTGGTTTCAGATGGCCAGTCCACCGTCCCCACCATTGTGTTCCACGGCGATCGCGACACGACCGTGCATCCTGACAACGGCGATCGCATCGTCGAGCAGGCCGCGAGAGCAATGAACTCGCGGAAAACAGTGCATCGCGGACAAATCGCCGGCGGTCATGCCTATACGAGAACGATCCTGGCCGACGCGCATGGACGCGAAATGCTGGAGTACTGGAATGTCCACGGCAGCGGACACGCATGGTCCGGGGGCAGCACCGCGGGCTCCTATACCGACCCGCGAGGACCGGACGCCACAAGGGAAATGCTTCGCTTCTTCCTCGAGCATTCGCTGTTGGAAGAATGACGCCGCACGACGGCGCCGATGTGGTCGGCCAAAGCCATGCGAAAGACGCAACCGGCCGCGCGGACACTAGCCGTCCTGCGCGGTTGCCACGGACGGCGTCCCGGCCGATGATGCGCGAAACCGATCAAAGCATCATCGAGAGGGAGCGAAATGCGCGGACGTCGTGTGCTGATGGACTCATTCGTGTCGCACGGCGTGCGTCATATCTTCGGCAATCCCGGGACCACAGAAACCCCGCTGCTCGACAGCCTGCCGGCTTTTCCGCAACTTGAATACATCATGGCGCTCCATGAAGGCGTCGCCGTCAGCGCCGCCAGCTTCTATGCGCAGGCCTCAGGCCGCGTCACGGTCGCCAACCTGCACGTCGCTCCCGGCCTCGGCAACGGCATCGGTTCGCTGTACGGCGCGCTGAAAGCCAATTCGCCCGTGGTCGTGACTGCAGGTCAGCAAGACACGCGGATGCGGCTCAACAGTCCAGTCCTCGGTCACGACCTCGTGGCGATGGCGACCCCGGTGACCAAGTGGAGCGTGCAGATCGAACGCGCCGACGAGATCGCACCGATCATGCGGCGCGCGTTCAAGGTGGCGACCGACGGGCCTCAGGGGCCGGTGTTCGTCGCGCTGCCGATCGACGTCATGGAGCAGGAAACCACGGTCGACGCCTCGGCGCCGGACAATCTGTGGCGATCGACGCGGCCCGATCCGGCCGGCGTGGAAGCGTTGGCCGCGTTGCTTCTGAAGTCGAAGAAGCCGGCCATCATCGCCGGCGATGACGTAGCGATATCCGGCGGCGAACAGGCGCTGGTGGCTCTGGTGGAAACGATCGGGGCGACCGTGTGGTTCGAAGGGCTGCGGCATCACGCGCCCTTCCCGACCAGCCATCCGAGCTACCGCCAGTCGCTCCCCGCCGACGCCCGGCAGGTGCGCCAGGCGCTCGGCGACTCCGATCTCGTGCTGCTGATCGGCGGCCCCTTCTTCGAGGACATCTGGTTTGCGCCGGGCGTCCACATTGCCGGCGGCGTTTCCCTGCTGCAGATCGAAGCCTCCGCCGAACGTCTCGCGCTCAACAACCGGCTCGATGCCGGCATGGTCGGCGACATCGCCGTCAGCCTCCACTTATTGACCGAAGCGCTGCGCGCAAAAGCAGGCGCGGACTTCGAGCAGGCCGCGCAAAGCCGCAATGCGGCGTTGGCAGATTTGCAGGCGAAGGAAAAAGAGGCCTACCGCGCGCGCGTCGAGAAGAGTTGGAACCGGCAGCCGAGTTCGATGCCGCGCGTCACCGCCGAGCTTCGCCGCGGACTGCCCGACAATGTCGTCATCGTCGATGAGAGCATTACGGCCAGCCTCGATCTGGCGCGTGCCTTCGACTATCGCGGCTTCGGCGATTATTTCGGCGGCCGTGGCGGCGGCATCGGCCAGGGCCTCGCTGGCGCGATCGGCGTGAAGGTCGCCATACCGGACCGGCCCGTCGTCGCCGTTTCCGGCGACGGCTCGGCGATGTACGCCATCCAGGCGCTGTGGACCGCCGCGCACCACAGGCTTGCGATCGTGTTCGTGGTGCTTGCGAACCGTGAATACCGCATCCTCAAGCACAATGTGGATGTGTGGCGTCAGAATTTCGAAGCCGGCACCCAGCATCCCTATCAAAGCATGGATATCACCGGGCCCGTGCTCGACTTCGTGCACCTCGCGGCCGGCATGGGCGTCGAGGCCGTCAGGGTCGAGAAGGCCGAAGACATCGCCGGCGCGGTTGCAAAAGCCGTTGCGGCAGGCCGGCCGTATCTCGTCGAGATTGCCATCGAGGGCAAGCGCTAGACGCGCTGAAGCTTTCCCTGTCGAGGCTCGACAGGGCGCGCCCCTCGCGCTTGACAAGCTTGCGCGTGTAAATGTTATGGCCGTTCATCTTTGAAAGGATCGCCGTGGCCAGCACCCTATTCGACAGCGTCCTCTATCGCGACGTGTTCTCCACGCCGGCCATGCGGGCGGTATTTTCAGACGAAGCCGTTCTGAAAGCCTATGTGCAGGCAGAGGTCGCGCTCGCCGTGGCCCAGGGCGAAACCGGCGTCATTCCGCAAGAGGCAGCGCAGGCGATTGCTCAAAAGGCACCGTTGATCGCGCTCGACAGCGCGCAATTGAAGCACGACACCGAAAATGTCGGCTATCCCATCGTCGGTCTGGTGCGCCAGCTTTCCGAACAACTCGGCGACGCCGGCCGCTATGTGCATTGGGGCGCAACGACCCAGGACATCATGGACACCGCGACCGTGCTGCAATTGCGCGAAGCGGTTGCGCTGATCGAGACCCAGCTCGCCGAGGTCAGAACCGCCCTCGCCGGTCTCGCGCGCCTCCATCGTGATACGCCGATGGCCGGGCGAACCCATCTGCAGCAGGCGCTGCCGATCACGTTTGGGCACAAGGTCGCGATCTGGCTCTCGGCGCTACAGCGCTCGGCCGAGCGGCTCGGGCAGGCCAAACCTCGCGCGCTGCAGGCGCAGCTTGGCGGCGCCGTAGGCACGCTGGCCTCGCTGGGCGACCGCGGCCTCGACGTGCGCGCCGCCTATGCGCGTGCGCTTGGTCTCGCCGAGCCCGACATCACCTGGCATGTCGCCCGCGACGGGCTGGTCGAAATGGTTCAGACGCTCGCCGTGATCTGCGGCGCACTCGGCAAGATCGGTTACGATGTCATGATCCTGATGGCCAACGAGATCGGCGAAGTGTTCGAGCCGTTCTCCTCGCATCGCGGTGCATCGTCGACCATGCCGCAGAAACGCAACCCGATCTCATCCGAGATTCTGCTGGCCAACGCAAAGATCTCGCGCGACGCCGCTTCGCTGATGCTCGACGCCATGGTGCAGGATCTCGAACGCGCTACCGGCCCGTGGCATGCCGAATGGATGGCGCTGCCGCAGGTCTGTCTATTGACGGCGGGCTCGCTGGCACAGGCGCAATTCATGCTCTCCGGCCTGATCGTCGAACCGGCGGCCATGAAGCAAAACCTCGATTCCACGCGCGGGCTGATCGTCGCCGAAGCCGTCATGATGGGGCTCGCGCCCGTGCTCGGCCGTCAGCCGGCGCATGATGAGGTCTACGCCGCCTGCCGCGATGCGTTTACCCGCAGCGAGCCGCTGCTGGATGCGCTGCTGCGGCGCCCGGCGATTGCATCCGCCCTGCCCCGCGACCGGCTCGCCGCGTTGTGCGAACCGGCGAACTATCTTGGAACAGCGGGAGCGATGGTCGACCGCGTGCTCGCCCGTGCCGCGAGGCCGTAACTGCAGGAATCAATACCCGGGAGGTCCACGGATCCGGAATTGGCGATCAGCCCGCCAGCTCGATCTGGGTCAAGGTGGTTCGCCTGTTGACATGTCGCGCGTCCAAGTCTTTTATCCGCGATACGGGGAAAGCGATCTCCCCGCGAGGCGACATGCCCAAGAATCGCGTCCACTTTCACAAGGACGCAACATGTCTTCCTATAACGTCATCTCATCCGACAAACGCTCCCGTCTCATTGGCACCGCCAAGGCGCCAACCCTGATCGATGTGCGCATCGATGAGGATTTCGCCGCCGACCCGCGCCTGATCCCCGGCGCCATGCGGCGCTCCTACCGTGATGTGCAGGAATGGGCGCCGCAGCTTGCCGGGCAATCGCCGGTGGTCGTCATCTGCCAGAAGGGGAAGAAGCTTAGCGAAGGTGCCGCGGCGTGGCTGCGCCAGTACGGGATTGCCGCCGAGTCTCTCGAAGGCGGACATCTCGGCTGGACCGAGATGCAGAAGCCGGCCGTTCCCGCCGACAAGATTCCCAGGCGCGACGGCCGTGGCCGCACCGTCTGGGTAACGCGCGCGCGGCCCAAGATCGACCGCATCGCCTGCCCCTGGCTGATCCGCCGCTTCATCGATCCCGCGGCGGTTTTCCTCTTCGTCGCGTCGGCGGAAGTGGAAGCGGTCGCCGACCGCTTTGACGCCACCCCGTTCGACGTCGAGAACGTGTTCTGGAGCCATCGTGGCGAATTCTACACCTTCGATGTGATGATCCAGGAATTCGGTCTGTTGGCCCCGCCGCTGGAACGGCTGGCGACGATGGTCCGCGCGGCCGATACGGCGCGGCTTGATCTTTCGCCCGAGGCGCCCGGGCTGCTTGCCGCCTCGCTCGGTCTCTCGCGCATGTACGATGACGACCTCGAGCAGTTGAGCGCTGCAATGCTGCTCTATGACGCGTTTTATCGTTGGTGCCGGGACGCCACCGGCGAGACCCACAACTGGCCGACCAACAAGGTGAGGTGAAGCCATGACCGACCTCACCGCAAATACAAAGCGCAACCCGGAAATCTATACACACGGCGTTTCCTTCAACGAGGCATTTGTCGTCTGGCTCCGCGTCGCGATCCTCAGCTTTGGCGGACCGGCCGGGCAGATCGCCGTGATGCACCAGATCATCGTCGAGGAGAAAAAGTGGATTTCGGAAGGCCGCTTCCTGCACGCGCTGAACTACTGCATGCTGTTGCCTGGGCCTGAGGCACAGCAGCTTGCGACCTATATCGGCTGGTTGCTGCACCGCACCGCCGGTGGTCTGATGGCGGGCGGGCTGTTTGTCCTGCCCGGCGTCATCGCCATCATGGCGCTCAGCTATATCTACGCGGCCTACGGCAATGTGGGGTTCGTGGAGGCGCTGTTCTTCGGCTTGAAGGCGGCCGTGCTTGCTATCGTTGTCCAGGCGGTAGTTCGGGTCGGCAAACGCGCGCTGCGCAACCGAGTCATGATAGCGATCGCGGCCGCGGCGTTCGTAGGAATTTTCTTCTTTGCCGTGCCGTTTCCGGTCATCATCATCGCTGCCGGCATTATCGGCTTTGCCGGCGCCCGGCTTGGCCGGCCGGAATTCGCCGCCATCGAGCACGGCGGCGGCGCAAACGCCGCCGTCATCGACAGCATGCTCGGGGATGCGATGCCCGAACATGTGAAGCCCAATGCCGCCCGGACGTTGCGTGTGACCGCGGTCTGGCTCGCGCTGTGGCTTGTGCCGGTTGCGGCCCTTCTGATCGGTCTCGGACCAGACAACGTCTTCAGCCAGATCGCCATCTTCTTCAGCAAGATGGCGATGGTGACGTTCGGCGGCGCCTATGCGGTTCTGGCCTACGTCGCGCAGCAGGCGGCGGACTATTACCACTGGGTGACGCCGCGCGAGATGCTCGACGGACTGGGCATGGCGGAGACGACGCCGGGGCCCTTGATCATGGTGCTTCAGTTCGTGGGGTTCATGGCTGCGTTTCGTGATGCGGGCGGGGTGCCGCCGATGCTAGCTGCGACTCTCGGCGGACTGCTCGCCACCTGGGTGACGTTCGCACCTTGCTTCCTGTGGATCTTCGCCGGCGCGCCCTACATCGAGACGATGCGCGGCAACAAGGCGCTTGCCGGGGCATTATCGGCGATCACGGCGGCGGTGGTCGGCGTGATCCTCAATTTGTCGATATGGTTCGCGCTCCACACGGTGTTCAGGCAAACCTTTGAGGTGAGACGCTTTGGCTTCGCCTTCGACGCGCCGGTTCTTTCGAGTGTCGACGCACCGGCGCTGATGTTGGCGATCGCAGCCGCCATCGCCGTGTTCCGTTTCAAGGTGGGGATGGTGCCCGTGCTGGCTGCGTCCTGCGTCGCGGGCGTCGTGTTGCGCCTGACCGGAGTCATCTGAGATCGCCTCGACAGCCGGACCGATCTCGGGACGAAGCCGATGTCGCGACAGCTTGTTTCAGGCGCTAAACCCGCGGTCTGAAACGTTTCATTCCACAGCGACCGGCGCCTCGTGCGGGCCGATGGTCGGATTGTTATGTAGCGAGCGCAGAAGATCAGTAGTCCGGCGGCACTAGCCGCCGTTGCCGTTCTCGCCATTCTCCCCGTCGTCGCCGATATGCTCGACCGACACCACGTGCTCGTCCTCGGCGGTATCGAACACGATGACGCCCTGCGTCGAGCGGCCGGCGATGCGGATGTCCTCGACGGGGCAGCGGATCAACTGGCCCTTGTCAGTGACCAGCATGATCTGGTCGCTGTGCTCGACCGGGAACGAGGCCACCAGCTTGCCGTTGCGGTTGTTGACGCTCATTGCGACGATGCCTTTGCCGCCGCGGCCGGTGGTGCGGTACTCGTAGGACGAGGTACGCTTGCCGTAACCATTAACGGAGACGGTGAGCACCACCTGCTCCTGCGCCGACATTTCGGCGTAGCGCTCCTGCGACAGCTGCAGCGAGCCCGTTGTCTCTTCGCCGTCGGCATCCACAGGCTCTTCCGCGGCGACTTCCCCGGCGACGGCGCGGCGCATCTTGAAGTAGGCCGACCGTTCGTCCGAGGTCGCTTCGACATGACGCAGAATCGCCAGCGAGATCAGCGTGTCGTTCTCGGCAAGCGCGATGCCGCGGACGCCCATCGAGGTGCGGCCGGTGAAGACGCGCACGTCGGTGACAGGGAAACGGATGCACTGGCCGCCGGCCGCCGTCAGCAGCACGTCGTCACGCTCGGTGCAGATCTGCACGTCGACAATCGCTTCGCTCTCCCCGAGCTTCATGGCGATGATGCCGGAGCGGCGGACATCGACGAAGTCGGACAGCTTGTTGCGGCGGACGGTGCCGCCGGTGGTGGCGAACATCACGTCGAGATTGCCCCAGGAAGATTCATCCTCCGGCAGCGGCATGATGGTGGTGATGCGCTCGCCCTGCTCCAGCGGCAGGATGTTGATCAGCGCCTTGCCGCGCGCATTGGGCGCCGCCACCGGCAGCCGCCAGACCTTTTCCTTGTAAACCTGGCCCTTCGAGGAGAAGAACAGCACTGGCGTATGCGTCGAGGCGACGAACAGGCGGCTGACAAAATCCTCGTCGCGGGTCTGCATGCCCGCCCGGCCCTTGCCGCCGCGGCGCTGCGCCCGATAGGTCGACAGCGGCACGCGCTTGACGTAGCCGGCGTGCGAAACCGTGACCACCATGTCCTCGCGCTGGATCAGGTCCTCGTCCTCGACCTCGCCTTCCTGCTCCATGATGACCGTCTTGCGCGGAGTGGCGAACTTGGTCTTCACCTCGGCCAGTTCGGCCTTGACGATCGCCTGCACGCGCGCGCGCGACCGCAGAATCTCGAGGTAGTCGGCGATTTCCACGGCGAGCTTGTCGAGCTCTTCGGAAATCTCCTCGCGGCCGAGCGCGGTCAGGCGCTGCAGGCGAAGTTCGAGAATGGCCTTGGCCTGTTCCAGCGACAGCCGCGCGGTGCCGTCGGGCGACATGCGATGGCGAGGGTCGTCGATCAGCGTGATCATCGCTTCCACGTCCCGCGCCGGCCAGTCGCGCGACATCAGGGTGTCGCGCGCCGCGTTCGGATCGGGCGAGGTGCGGATCACGCGAATGATCTCGTCGATATTGGCGACTGCGATCGCAAGACCGACCAGGATGTGGGCGCGGTCGCGGGCCTTGTTGAGCAGGAACTTGGTGCGGCGCGTGATCACCTGCTCGCGGAACGCGATGAACAGCGTCAGCAGGTCTTTCAGGTTCATCGTCTGCGGACGACCCTGATCCAGCGCCAGCATGTTGGCCGGGAAATTAGTCTGCAGCGGCGTGAAACGGTACAGCTGATTGAGCACGACATCAGCCACCGCTTCGCGCTTCAACTCGATGACCACGCGAAAGCCGTCGCGGTCGGATTCGTCGCGCAGGTCGGAGATGCCTTCGATCCTCTTTTCGCGCACCAGTTCGGCGATGCGCTCGACCATCGTGGCCTTGTTCACCTGGTAGGGAATTTCGGAGATGATGATCGCTTCGCGATCCTTCCGGATGGTGTCGATCGCCACCTTGCCGCGCATCACGATCGAACCACGGCCGAGGTGATAGGCGGAGCGGATGCCCTGACGTCCGAGGATGATGCCGCCGGTGGGAAAATCCGGTCCCGGGATGATGTTGATGAGGTCATCGATGGCGAGCGCGGGGTCGTCGATCAGCGCCACGCAGGCGTCGATAACTTCGCCCAGATTGTGCGGCGGGATGTTGGTTGCCATGCCGACCGCGATGCCGCCGGCGCCGTTGACCAGAAGGTTCGGGAATTTCGCCGGCAGAACCGAAGGCTCCTTTTCGGAGCTGTCATAGTTCGGCTGGAAATCGACGGTGTCCTTGTCGATGTCGCCGAGAACTTCCAGCGCCGATCGGGTCAAACGGGCTTCGGTGTATCGATAGGCGGCCGGTGGATCGCCGTCGACCGAGCCGAAATTGCCCTGGCCGTCGATCAGCGGCACGCGCATGGAGAAATCCTGCGCCATCCGGACCATCGCGTCGTAGATCGACTGGTCGCCGTGCGGATGATATTTACCGATCACGTCACCGACGACGCGGGCGGATTTGACGTACTTCTTGTCTGGCGTGTGCCCCTGTTCATACATCGAATACAGAATGCGCCGATGGACGGGCTTGAGCCCGTCGCGCGCATCCGGCAGCGCACGCGCCACGATCACGCTCATGGCGTAATCGAGATAGGAGCGCTTCATCTCGTCGAGGATGGAAACGGGACGAATATCGGAAGGCTGCTCCGGCGGCTCGCCGGGCTTGTTATCTTCAGGGTCAGACAAAGGGGAATCCGGTCAGTTCTCAGATGAGAATCATATAGCGCATCGGGGGTGTGAAAACCACCCCGAAGTGGGCCGGAGGGGCGGTTTTTCTGCTCGTTTTTTCATAGACTTACAGGGATCACCGTCGTCGCCTGAAAGGGCTGTTTTCGAGCCCTGTAGGCGCGACGCTGGAACACCCCTTCCGTGCCCTCCCCTACGGGCCAAAAACCACCGCATGCATGATCCGGCCCGGCAGCAAGGTGAACAGGCCGGCAACGATCAGCGCGCCAAAAAAGATCGACGTCATCGCCTTCCTGTGCCCGCTGACGTTGTGCCGACGGGCATGCAGGACCGCGAGCACCAGCATGACCGGCGCGAAGATCGAGAGCAGGTGGATCGGGCTGAACGGCCCGACGAGACGGATCTCATGAATCCAGAACGAACTGATCGCGACCGCAAACATCAGCAGCACCCAGATCCAGCCGATGGTCCGGTGCGGCAGCGTCCCCTTTGGCGCGGCGAACTGCACGATACCGAGCACGAACGCCGCTATCGCCGCGAAAGCATGCAGCGGGATCGTTCCGGAGGCCTCCAGTAACGGCGCCAGGCTCATGATCGACGGCCTCCAGCCGCAGCAAGACTTGCACTGCCGCACTCGCCGAGGCGCTTCCGTGCCCAGCGCCGGCCTGTGCGATCACCCGAATTATTCACCTGATTCGTCTGGTGCGGCGCTGGCGAATCTCGTCCGAGGCAGCTTGCTGCGTCTGAAGCCGGTGCACAAAAATCTTCGCGGCGCGGGAGGTGTGTTCCCGGCTCAACGCCTCGGCGCGGTCGGCATCGCCGGCGATGATCGCATCGAGAATGGCAGCATGTTCGCCCAGGATGATCTGAGGCATCTGCACATCGTCGCGCAATACCTCGCCCATCACACGGCGCAGATAAGGCCAATGCGGCGCCGTCGTCTCGCCGATCAGCGAGTTGCCCGACAGTTCGCTGACAAAGCCATGAAACTTGATATCGGCATTGATCTGCGCGTTGAGTGAGCCACTCTCGACGGCGGCCCGCCCTTCTTCCAGGAAAGCCGGCCCCTCGATCCTTGCTCGTTCGCCACCGCGCTCGGCCGCGAGGCGCGCTGCCAGCCCGTCCAGCATGCCGCGGACCTCGTATAGCTTTCGAACAAAATCGGGATCGATCGGCGAGACGATCAGGCCACGGCCAGGAGCTTCACGCACCAGTCCGCGGTCGCGGAGCAGCAGCAAGGCTTGCTGCACCGGTTGGCGCGAAACCCCATAGGCGCGCGCCAACTCGTCCTGGATGAGCCGCGAATTGGATGGCAATTCACCTTCAACGATCTCAGAAACGATAGCATTTACAACCTGTTCCACGAGGGTCGGCTGGACGTGAACATTCGACATGCAACCTCCGAAGAATCTTCGGCAAAGCCCTAGCACCGCCAGAGCAAGCGGGTCCATTGCCATGTATTCGAATTCAGTATATGAATACTGAATTCGAATACAGAATAACACATGGGAGGACGCCAATGCCCACGGCTTGCCGTCGCATGCCTTTGAATTCTGCTGCCTGCAGTCGCTTCACCTGAGCCACCATGCCCGCAACGACCCCGCGCGATCACGCGTTTGGCGGGTGTCAACCGGGCATTTTTGAATCGAATTGCTCACGCCAGGGCCTCACGGAGCAGAACGTGAAAGATCTCCTGAACTTCGGACAAATGCTTTCAGTCCATGCGCGAGTGACGCCCGGCCGAACCGGCGCTCGCGACCTGGAGCGCTCGATGACCTTCAAGCAGTGGAACGAACGTTCTTGCCGGCTCGCCAATGCCCTGCTCGGCCTCGGGCTCAACAAGGGGGACCGGGTCGCAGTCCTCGCCTACAACTGCGTCGAATGGTGCGAGATTTTCGCCGCGACTGCGAAAGCCGGCCTCGTCGCCCTTCCGATCAATTTCCGGCTGACCGGCAAGGAAGTGCAATTCATCGTCAACAATGGCGAGGCGGCTGCATTCATCGTGCAGGATGAGTTCGTCGGCGCGGTCGAGCAAATTCGCAAGGATATCCCGATCAGGGCGGACCGCTTCATCCATTTTGGTAGCGGCGACTGCCCTGCCGGTTATCGTGACTACGAAGATTTCCTCTTGGCCGGGAGCGCCAGCGAGCCTTCTCAGATCGTCGCTTTGTCCGATCCGTGGACGCTGATGTATACGTCCGGCACGACCGGCAATCCGAAAGGCGTGGTGCGGAGCCATCGCAGCGCAGTGCTGCTGTCGATGGTCACGGAAATCGAGCTGGGGCTGAACCGCAACGACGGCGCGCTGCTGGTGATGCCGATGTGTCACGCGAACTCGTTGAACTTCTTCGGCGCGTTCGGCTATTGCGGCGGCACCAACTCGATCTATTCGCGCAAGAGTTTTGATCCCGAGCACGCCGTTAGAACCCTCGCCGACGGCGGCTCGACCTTCACTTCGCTGGTTCCGACCCACTACATCATGATGCTGGGCCTGCCCCAGGCGGTTCGCGGCAGGTTCAACTACGATGCCGTGACGAAGCTGATGATTTCGTCGGCGCCGGCACGTCCCGAGACCAAGCGCGAGGTCATGGAGATGTTTCCCAAATCCGGCCTGTTCGAACTCTATGGCGCCACCGAAACCGGCTGGGTGACAATGCTGCATCCGCACGAGCAGTTCACCAAGCTCGGTTCGGTCGGACGCGAATGCGTGGGCGCCGCGCCGATCAGGATACTCGACGAAGCCGGCAACGAGGTGCCGGACGGAGTGGCCGGCGAACTCTATTCCTGCAACGCGCACACCTTCGACTGCTACTGGCGACTGCCGGAGAAGACCAGGGAGGCCTTCCGCGGCGACTATTGTTCCGTCGGCGACATGGCCCGCCGCGACGAGGACGGCTTCATCCATCTCTCCGACCGCAAAAGCAATATGATCATTTCCGGCGGCGAGAACATCTATCCTTCCGAGGTCGAAGCCCAGCTTGGCGCCCACCCCTTCGTCAAGGATATCGCCGTGGTCGGCCTGCCCGACGAGAAATGGGGCGAACGCGTTCACGCGGTGATCGTGCCGCATGAAGGCGCGACCCTGAACGAGAGCGATCTGCTCGAATGGTCGAAGGAGCGGCTTGCCGGCTACAAGCGCCCGCGATCTTACGCCTTCATTGCCGAACACGAGATGCCCCGCAACGCCACCGGCAAGGTTTTGCATCGCGAACTGAAGAAGAAATTCTCGAACTGACCTCGGCGGCTCGATCGATCCGTCGGGTTCAGAGGGCTGCGAACCGAGCGCACGCGCCGAGCGGAGAAAGCATCAGGAGGAAGCCATCAGATGAAAGTCCTGCCAGACAGTGCCGCCGACCTGATTGCCCGCCTCCTGAAACGCCGCGGCGTCACGCGCGTGTTTGCGCTTTGCGGCGGCCACATCATGCCGATCTGGATGC
>CADEDX010000139.1 GCA_902826195.1 uncultured Bradyrhizobium sp.
ATCCTGGTTTCCGGTCTGCGCGAGTACCTCGCCGCGTTGCGGGTCAGCGTGCCCGTCACCCAGCTGGCGAAATGGAAGACCACGGTCCAACTGGTGGCAATCGGCTTCCTCATCGCCGGCGAGGCCGGCGAAGCGATACTGCCCTGGACCAGGCTGACCGGCATCGTCCTGTTGTGGATATCGGCGCTTGTCACGATCTACACCGGCTGGGATTATTTCCGCGCCGGCATCCATCACCTCATCGAGGAGGATGAGGGATGAGGGTGAAATATTTCGCCTGGGTGCGCGAACGGGTCGGCGTGGCCGAGGAAACCGTCGAGCCCCCGGCCGACGTGCGTACGGTAACCGACTTGATCGGCTGGCTCTCCAGCCGCGGCGAAGCCTATGCCTACGCGTTCGAGGAACCGAAGGTGATCCGCGCCGCGATCGACCATGCGCATGTCAAGCCGGACGCCGCGATCGCGGGCGCGCGCGAGATTGCATTTTTCCCGCCGATGACCGGCGGCTGAACCCCAGCCATGTCCGTCACCGCGACCATTCGAATCCAGGAAGCCGACTTCGACGTCGCGGGCGAGATCGCGGCGCTGAGCCAGGGCCGCACCGATGTCGGCGCGGTTGTCACCTTCAGCGGCGTCTGCCGCGGAAGCGAAAACGGCGAACCGATCGCCGCGCTGACGCTGGAGCACTATCCCGGAATGGCCGAGGCCGAAATCGGGCGCCACGCCGACGAAGCGCTGGCGCGCTGGCCGTTGAAGGGCCTTACCATCATTCACCGGTTCGGCCGCATCGCGCCGGGCGAGAACATCGTGCTGGTCGTGACGGCGTCGTCGCACCGCCAGGCGGCGTTCGAGGCCGCGGATTTCCTGATGGACTACCTGAAGACCAACGCGCCGTTCTGGAAGCGCGAGGAAAGCGAAAAAGGCACGAGCTGGGTCGATGCGCGCGACCATGACGATGCCGCCGCCGCGCGCTGGACCAAACCCTGATGGCCAAACGCACCAAGCCGACGGCAAAGCGCGGCCCTACCGTTTCGAAACTTCCCAAGGTCGGCGCGGGTGAATTGCTGACGCTGCTCGATTTCGTCCGCTATGCCACCAGCCGCTTCGTCGAAGCCAGGCTGGTGTTCGCGCACGGCACGACCGATCCCGTCGCCGAAGCCGCCTTTATCGTTTGCGAGGCACTGCATCTGCACCCCGACCAGTTCGAGAGTTTTGCAACGGCACGGGTCACGGCGACTGAGGCTAAGAAGATCCTCGATCTGATCGCGCGCCGCGTGACGACGCGCAAACCCGCCGCCTACCTCGTCAACAAGATCTATATGCGCGGCCTGCCGTTCTATGTCGACGAACGCACGATCGTGCCACGCTCGTTCATCGGCGAATTGCTGGAGCAGCATTTTGGCGGCAGCGACGATGAGGATGCCGGCTCGCTGATCTCGGACCCCGAGAGCGTGGAAAGCGTGCTCGACCTCTGCACCGGTTCGGGCTGCATTGCCATCCTGGCCGCGCGGAATTTTCCCAATGCCGAAATCGATGCGGTGGACATTTCAAAGGACGCACTCGAAGTTGCCGCGCGCAATGTCGGGAATTACGGGCTGGAGCACCGGCTCACGCTGCACCGCGGCGATCTGTTCAAGCCCTTGGCCGGCAAGCGCTACAATTTGATCATCTCCAATCCACCCTATGTCGATGCCGAAGGCATGGCCGGCCTGCCGCGCGAGTGTCGTGCCGAGCCAACACTTGCCTTCGACGGCGGCGACGACGGTCTCGACATCGTCAGGCGCATTCTCGACGAAGCACAAGCTCACCTGACCCCGCAGGGCGGGCTACTATGCGAGATCGGCCGTTGCCGCCCGCAACTCGAGGACGCTTATCCACATCTGCCGCTGCTCTGGCTCGACACCGAGGATTCCGAGGGCGAAGTATTCTGGATCGCCGCCGCCGATCTCTGATCCGGCCAAATTGCGCGGAAATACCACGGCCTGTTGGCGTTCACGTTACCCAGCGAAGCTGATAGTCTGGCGGCAACCGCACCCCAGACAGAAAGAGGCCGCCCATGCTGGACAAGAGCCCCCGCCCCGCCGGTGTCAGCGTTCCAAACGATCTCGCCGCGCACTGGATGCCGTTCACCGCGAACCGCGCGTTCAAGAAGAACCCGCGGCTGCTCGCCGGCGCGAAAGGCATGCACTACATCACGGTCGACGGCCGCAAGATCATCGATGGCGCCTCCGGCATGTGGTGCACCAATGCCGGTCATGGCCGCACCGAGATTGCGTCCGCCATCGCCAAGCAGGCCGAGGCGCTCGACTATGCGCCGCCGTTCCAGTTCGGCATCCCGCAGGCGTTCGAACTCGCCAGCCGCATCGCGGAGCTGGCGCCCGATGGCCTCGACCATGTCTTCTTCTGCAACTCCGGCTCGGAGGCCGCTGATACCGCGCTGAAAATCGCGCTGGCCTATCACCAGATCAACGGCCAGGGCAGCCGCATCCGCCTGATCGGCCGCGAGCGCGGCTATCATGGCGTCGGTTTCGGCGGCACGTCGGTCGGCGGCATCGTCGGCAACCGAAAAATGTTCGGCTCGCTGCTGACCGGCGTCGATCATCTGCCGGCGACTTACGATCGCGACAAGCAGGCGTTCAGCAAGGGCGAGCCGGAATATGGCGCGCATTTCGCCGACGAGCTGGAGCGCATCGTCAATCTGCACGGCGCCAACACCATCGCCGCCGTGATCGTCGAGCCGATGGCCGGATCGACCGGCGTGCTGCCGGCGCCGAAAAACTATCTCAAGCGGCTGCGCGAGATCACCCAGAAGCACGGCATCCTGCTGATCTTCGACGAAGTCATCACCGGCTATGGCCGGCTCGGCTTCGCCTTCGCCGCCGAACGCTACGGCGTGACACCCGACATGCTGACCTTCGCCAAGGGCATCACCAACGGCGCGGCGCCGATGGGCGGCGTGCTGGTACGCGACACCATCCATGACGCCTTCATGAGCGGCCCGGAACACGTCGTCGAACTGGCGCATGGCTACACCTATTCGGCGCATCCGCTGGCCTGTGCGGCGGGGCTTGCCACGCTGGACATCTATCGCGACGAAAAATTGTTCGAGCGCGCCAACAAGCTTGAGCCGAAATTCGCCGATGCGGTGATGTCGTTGCGCAACGAGCCCGGCGTCGTGGATATCCGCACCGTCGGCCTGACCGCCGGCATCGATCTCGCAGGCGTGGCGGACGCGCCAGGCAAGCGCGGTTTTGCCGGGCTCAACAGCGCCTTCCACGACCATGATCTGATGGTGCGGGTGGCCGGCGACACGTTGGTGCTGACGCCGCCCTTGATCATGACCGAGGACGAGATCGGCGAGATCATCGAAAAGGTGACCAAGGTGATCCGCGCAACCGCGTAAGCGGGGTCAGGAACCTTCGAAACCACCCGGCGTTCATCCCGGCGACGGAAGCGATCGTGCTTCCGCCGGTGGAGGATGGCTGAAGATGCTTGCGCCCACGGGAAGCCTGCTGCGTGCCGGGATCGGACTGAAGCTCAGCCAGATCAAGATTGCGACCCGGTCCTATCTTCGCGACCGGACCAACCAGGCTACCGGGACCATGACGTCCTACGCCGTAGCTGCGGGACTGTTTGCTGCGGCCGGCGTTTTTATGATCGCCGCCTGCTTCGTCGGTACCATCGCGCTGTATCGCTGGATCGCCATCCACTACGGACAGTTTTGGGCGTCCGGCGCGATCGGCGGCTTGCTGGTGGCGATGGCTGCCATGTGTGCCGGTATCGCCGCAGCCAGACTGAACCGGCCGCCGCCGAACTTCCCATCCCTCACCAGCCGACTTCGCGTCGCGATCAAGTCCAATCCGCTTCAACCCGACCAGAGCGAAGCGGCGCGCGATACCGCCGCCTCGGTCCTGGTCGCGCCGTCGGCACCACCATCCGGCAGCCGGGCCTCAACCAAGTCGCGGCAATCGCGACCGGCACTCAGTAACAGGAACATTCAGGCCGGCCTCATCGTGACGGCGACGCTTTTGGGCTGGGCAGCCACGCGAAGGCGAGCGCAAGCGCGGCAAACGGGCGTCTGATGTCACGCGCGCGGCATCAGGATAATCTTCTACTGATGGCGGCGACCGCCCTCCTTATCCTGACCACGCAGCGTTATTTTCAGGCCGGCACGTCCGACCGGTCAACCGATTTGGCGATCGTGCCTACCGGCGCCCTGCCACTCGAACAGTCGGCTCAAGCCGACCATTCGCCCGCGAACGGGCGCGCGAGTTGGAAGACGATCCTGTGGCGCCTGTACGAACGCTCCAATAATGACCGTCTCCTCGCCACCGCGGCGGGCGTGGTGTTCTACGGCCTGCTGGCGGTGTTTCCAGCCGTGACGGCGCTGGTCTCGTCCTACGGCCTGTTCACCGATCCCGCCACCATCGGGTCTAATCTGCAGACGCTGGCGCTGATGCTCCCGGAGGGTTCGTTCCAGATCGTGCAGGACCAGATCGCCCGGGTGCTCGCCAAGGGGCCGGCGGCGCTCGGCGGAACGTTCCTGTTCGGCCTTGCGTTTGCGCTATGGAGCGCCAATGCCGGGGTCAAGGCGGTCATCGACGCGCTCAACGTCGCCCATGAGGTGCGCGAAACCCGCAGCTTCATCCGGCTCAATCTGCTCTCCCTGGCGTTGACGGCCGGCGGTATCGCGGCGTTGCTGCTGATGATCAGCGCGGTGGTGGCATTTCCGCTGGCGTTCGATCGCATCGGCCTTGGGCCGGAGGGTGCTTTCATCGTTGGTCTGGCCCGCTGGCCGCTGTTGTTCGCGGTCCTGCTCGTCGCGCTGAGCGTCCTGTACCGGTTCGGACCTGACAGGCCCAAGGGGCGGTGGGAATGGATGGAGGCCGGCACGCTCGCGGCGGCGGTGCTGTGGATCGCCGGCTCGGCCGCGTTGTCCTGGTATCTCTCGAACTTCGGCAACTACAACGCGACCTACGGTTCGCTCGGTGCCGCCATCGGCCTGATGGTGTGGATGTGGATGTCGGCCACCATCGTGTTGTTCGGGGCGGAGCTCAATTCGGAGGTCGAGCACCGCGCCGCTCCCGACCGCTTCGAGCTGCATCGCCCAGTTCCGGCCGTGTCAAAAGAACACTAGCTCTGCGAATCAACATTGATGCTAAGCTTGCCTTGCGCTCGGGGAGCGCAAGGCGGACCATGCTCGAAACTTCCGTGCTTTCCCGGGTGAATGCAGTTCGGACCTGAGGCGTAGCGCGCGACATGATTCGCATTTCGACGATTTTCATCGCCATCTGCATGGTGCTGGTTGCAGCTTCCCTCGGCCTGGTCCTGCATGCGGTGGCCGGATTCAGCGGCACTGAATCCGCGATCGTGGCGCTCACCGCGCTGACCTTCCTGATCCTCTACAACGCCGTGTCGATGCGGCTGCGCGACCGTTCGGACGTCGGCGGCCAGATCGCGGATCTTTCCCGCGGCACCGCCGACCTCGCCCGCCAGGTCGCCGAGTTCGGCCGCCGGCTCGCCGCGATCGAGGGCCGGGTGGTGTCGGCGAACTCCACCAACTCCGACCGCATCCAGGCCGTGCTCGGCGAGATCAACGAACTCGGCGGCCTGGTCAAGCAACTGGCCATTTCGGTGGCGAGCCATGAGGATCTGATCGCCAGCGCGGCGGCGGCGCCTCCCACCCCGCCGGTCAGGCCGCATTTCGAACCGGTAGACCAACCGGCGATTGCCCCGGAGCAAGCGCCGCTCCCTGCCAGGCCCGCGCCGGCCGCAGCCGTCAAGCAGGCGACTTCGCCGGTCGGCACGGAAGCCGCATCGCCCTCGCGCAGCCAGCCGCAGCTGCTGGCCGCGATCAAGAATGCCGTCGACGAAAGCCGGCTCGACATCTACCTGCAGCCGATGGTGACGCTGCCGCAGCGCAAGGTGCGCTTTTACGAGGCGGTGACGCGGCTGCGCGACGACAAGGACCAGATCCTCACCGCAGACGATTTCATTACCGTGGCCGAAGCCGGCGGACTGATCGGCAAGATCGATCACATGGTCATGCTGCGCTGTGTCCAGGTGCTGCGCCGCCTGATGGTGCGCAACAAGGATGTCGGGGTGTTCTGCAACGTCTCGGCGGCGACGCTCGGCAATCCCGCCAATTTCTCGCAATGCCTCGACTTCCTCGAGGCGAACCGGGCGCTGGCGCCGTCCTTCATTCTCGAATTCAAGCAAGCGACGTTCCGCCAGCTCGGTCCGATCGAAATCGAAAATCTCGCCGCCTTGTCGCAGCGTGGCTACCGCTTCTCGATCGATCACGTCACCGATTTGCGGATCGAGCCGCGCGATCTCGCCGATCGCGGCGTCCGTTTCATCAAGGTACCGGCGGCATTGCTGCTCGACCCTCAACAGATGTCGACCGCCGACATCCACCCCTCCGACCTCTCCGACCTACTCGGCCGCTTCGGCATCGACCTGATCGCCGAAAAGATCGAGGGCGAGCGGGCGGTGGTGGACCTGCTCGACTACGATGTCAGGTTTGGCCAGGGTTTCCTGTTTGCGCCGCCGCGACCGTTGCGGCCCGAGGGGGCATCTGCTACCGGCGGGGCGACCGCAAACAAGGAACCCGGCGCGCCAAATGGCTTCAGCAATACCGTTCCCATGGCCGGCCCTGCCGCCGAGCCCTCGATGCGGGCGACCGGCAATGCGGCCTTGGCGCGCCGCGCCGCGGGGCCTGCCTGACAGGCGTCCGAACCCATGACCTCATTGCGTTTCGTGGAGCGGCTGAGCGACCTCGTGAACGGCGTGGAGGTCATCCTCTCCGACATCTGGGGCGTGGTTCATAACGGGCTGGAGTCGTTTCCGGAAGCCTGCGAGGCGCTGCATACCTATCGCCAGCGCGGCGGCACCGTCATCCTGATCACCAATGCGCCGCGGCCGGCCGATTCCGTGCAGCGCCAGTTGCGCAAGCTCGCCGTCGCCGACGAAACCTATGACGCCATTGTCTCTTCCGGCGACCTGACCCGGAATTTCGTCGCCAGCCGCCCCGGCAAAAAGATGTTCTGGCTCGGTCCGGATCGCGACTCCTCGATCTATCGCGGGCTGGACGCCACGACGGCGCCGCTGGAGCAGGCTGACTACATCGTCTGCACTGGCCTGTTCGATGACGAGACGGAGTCGGCGGAAGACTATCGAACCATGATGCTGCAGGCGCGCGAGCACAAACTGCCGCTGATCTGCGCCAACCCCGACATCGTCGTCGAACGCGGCGACCGCCTGATCTATTGCGCCGGCGCGATTGCCGAGCTCTACCGCGAACTGGGCGGCGAGGTGATCTTCTACGGCAAGCCGCACCGGCCGATCTATGAACGCGCCATGGCGCTGGCCGCCGAACGGCGCGGCAAGCCGACCCCGCTCGACCGCGTGCTGGCGATCGGCGATTCGGTGCGGACCGACCTCACCGGCGCGCTCGGCTTCGGGATCGATTGCCTCTTCCTCACCCGCGGCATCCATTCCGAGGAGTTCGAGGGCATCGACCAGCTCGATCCGGCGTCGGTCAAGGAGCTGTTCGGCCATCCGCCCCGGGCGCTGATGCGCGAGCTGAAGTGGTAGCGAGCGGCGGCTAGCACTGCGTCGTCATGGCAGGGCTTGTCCCGGCCATCCACGTGTTCTCAGGTTGCGGCAGCAGAAACGCGGATGCCCGGGACAAGCCCGGGCATGACGGAAATTTTTGCTGATGAGGCGGAGTGTTCGCGGCGCGTTACGCCGTCGCCATGTCCGGGAAGACCGCCTCGATCTTGGTCTTCAGCGTCGCCGCGTTGAACGGCTTGACGATGTAATTGTTCACACCGGCCTTCTTGGCGGCGATCACGTTTTCGGTCTTGGATTCCGCCGTGATCATGATGAAGGGCGTGGTGGCCAAATTGGGGTCGGCACGGACTTCCTTGAGCAGGTCGTAGCCGGTCATCGGCTCCATGTTCCAATCGGAGATCACGAGCCCGTATTTCTTGCCGCGCATCTTGTTCAGCGCCGCCGAACCGTCGCTGGCATCGTCGATGTTGTCGAAGCCGAGCTGCTTCAGAAGATTTCGGATGATTCGGATCATGGTGCTGTAGTCATCGACCACCAGAACCGGCATGGACAAATCAACCGCCATCTTTTCCCCCACTCAACGCTTAAGCCACACTCTACCGATAGCCCTGCGCGACCCGCAGTCTTCCCCTAAGCTGTAGCACCAGCCGTTAAACAGCGCGTTAATCGAGGAACGGCGGATTGCATCCGTTTTCGCTGGATTTGACCGGCTTGACTTCGAAGGTCCCCCCGCGCCACGGTCCGGCCGTGCGATCCCGACATTCCAAAATCCCTAAAGAATCCTTGAAATGACGACTGAATTTACCGTTATCCGAGACGCCACGCCTGTCGCCGCGATTCCCCGGGGCGCCGTGGTCGCCATGGGCAATTTCGACGGCGTCCATCTGGGGCACCGGGCCGTGATCGACGCGGCGCTGCGGATGGGCCGCGCCCGCGGCAAGCCGGCCTTTGCCGTGACCTTCGAACCGCATCCGCGCAGCTTTTTCAGCCCGAACAGCCCGCAGTTCCGCCTGTCCGACGAGGCCAGCAAGCTGCGGCTGCTGGCCGGCACCGGCCTGGACGGGGCCGTGGTGATGACCTTCGACAAGACCCGCGCCGGGACCTCGGCGCAAGATTTCATTCATCATGATCTCATACAGCGCCTCGGCGTCAGCGGCATTGCGGTGGGCTACGACTTTCATTTTGGCAAGGGCCGCGCCGGCTCACCAAGCCTTCTGGTCAGCGAGGGGCCGCGGCTCGGCATCGAGGTCGACGTCCAGGCCCACATCGACATCGAGGAGCGACCGGTATCATCAAGCGCGATCCGGATGGCGCTGGCGGAGGGCCAGATCGACGAGGCCACCGCCATGCTGGGCGGACCGTGGTTCGTCAGCGGCGAGGTGATCCATGGCGAGAAGCGCGGCCGCGACCTCGGCTACCCCACCGCCAATATCCGGCTCGACAAGAACTGCAGCCTCAAGCACGGCATCTATGCGGTGCGGGTCGGCCGCGGTTCCGAGCGTTTCGGCGGCGTGGCGAGTTTTGGCCGCCGACCGACCTTCGACAATGGCGCGCCACTGCTCGAAGTGTTTTTGTTCGACTTCAAGGGCGACCTCTATGGCACGGTGCTCGACGTCGCCTTCATCCGATTCATCCGCGACGAGCTGAAATTCGACACCATCGAAGCGTTGATACGCCAGATGGATGACGACAGCGCCCGTGCGCGCGCAGCACTGGCTGCGGCGCCGGACGCCTTTCCGAGGCTCGGAGTGATCGGTTGAACAAAACTGAAAAGCAGAAAATGCTCGCGGGCGAACTCTATCGCCCTGACGACGAACTCGGCACCGACCAGGCGGCGGCCAAGACGTGGATGGTGCGCTACAATGCGGCGCTGGCGGCGCCGGTGGCCGAACGGCACGCTCTGCTCCGCGAGCGCCTCGCCCGCGTCGGCAAGGGCGCGGTGATCCGTCCGCCGTTCCACTGCGACTACGGCTACAATATCAGCCTCGGCGACGGCGTCTTCCTCAACTTCAACTGCGTGATCCTCGATGTGGTCGAGGTGACCGTCGGCGACCGCACCCAGATCGGACCGGCCGTGCAAATCTATGCCGCCGACCACCCGCGCGACGCCGAAACGCGAAAGAGCGGCCTCGAATTCGGCCGCCCGGTGCGAATCGGCAGCGATGTCTGGATCGGCGGCGGCGCCATCATCCTGCCCGGCGTCACCATCGGCGACGGGGCGGTGATCGGCGCGGGCAGCGTGGTCACGCGGAATGTCGCCGCAGGCCAGATAGTTGCCGGAAACCCGGCGCGGCCGCGACAGGCCTGACGGGACAACCGCCGCCGTGAGCCTTTGCGCTTCGGCCCTCCGGCTGCTATGGAAAGCTCCCATGTTTGCGCGGCGCATCATCAGCATTATCGGCCCGGCTTCCGCCTGAGCGTTCAGCTCGGCGCAAGACCGGGATTTTGCTGTTCACCGCTTTCCCAGCGCCTTTCGCGCCGTCTTCGAGCCAAACCAGAGCTTTCATGTCCCAGAATCCGCAAAAGTCCGACGCCGCTGACTATTCAAAGACCCTGTTCCTGCCGCATACGGAATTCCCGATGCGGGCCGGCCTGCCGCAGCGCGAGCCGGAAATCCTCAAATACTGGAACGAGATCGACCTCTACGAGAAGCTGCGAAAGGATGCCGCCGGCCGCGCCAAATTTGTGCTGCATGACGGCCCGCCCTACGCCAACGGCAACATCCATATCGGTCATGCACTGAACAAGATCCTCAAGGACGTGGTGACCAAGAGCCAGCAGATGCTGGGCTTCGATTCCAACTACGTGCCGGGCTGGGACTGTCACGGCCTGCCGATCGAATGGAAGATCGAGGAAGAGAACTACCGCTCCAAGGGCAAGCCGAAGCCGGACTTCCGCGACTCCACCGCGATGGTGGCGTTCCGGAAAGAGTGCCGCGCCTATGCGACACACTGGCTCAACGTGCAGCGCGAGGAATTCAAGCGGCTCGGCATCATCGGCGACTGGGATCATCCCTATGCCACCATGAGCTATCCGGCCGAGGCGCAGATCGCGCGCGAACTGATGAAGTTCGCCGCCAACGGTACGCTCTATCGCGGCTCCAAGCCGGTGATGTGGAGCGTGGTCGAGAAGACCGCGCTGGCCGAAGCCGAGGTCGAGTACGAGGACTACACCTCCGACATGGTGTGGGTGAAATTTCCGGTGACCTCGCCGGCGCATGGCGCACTGGCCGAAGCGTCCGTTGTGATCTGGACCACCACGCCGTGGACGCTGCCCGGCAACCGTGCGATCTCGTTCTCGCCGAAGATCGCCTACGGCCTCTACAAGGTCACCGACGCGCCCGAGGACAATTGGGCCAGGACCGGCGATCTGCTGATCCTCGCCGATGCGCTGGCGGAAGAAGTATTCAAGCAGGCGCGCGTCACCCGTTACGAGAAGGTGCTCGATATTCCGGGCGACACGCTCGACGCCGTGGAATGCGCGCATCCGCTGAAAGGCGTCGGCGGCGGCTATGAATTCACGGTGCCGCTGTTGTCGGGCGATCATGTCACCGACGACACCGGTACCGGCTTCGTCCACACCGCGCCGGGCCACGGCCGCGAAGACTTTGACGTCTGGATGGCGAACGCGCGCGAGCTCGATCAACGCGGCATCAACACCACCATTCCCTACACCGTCGACGAGAACGGCGCCTATACCGACCACGCGCCGGGCTTCGAAGGTAGACGCGTGATCAACGACAAGGGCGAGAAGGGCGACGCCAACGAGGCCGTGATCAAGGCGCTGGTCGAGGGTGGCAAGCTTCTCGCGCGCGGCCGGCTCAAGCATCAATACCCGCATTCCTGGCGCTCGAAGAAGCCGGTGATTTTCCGCAACACGCCGCAATGGTTCATCGCGATGGACAAGGACATCGCAGTCGACGGCAACGCCAAGCCCGGCGACACGCTGCGCGCACGCGCGCTGCATGCGATCTCGGTGACGCAATGGGTGCCACCCGCCGGACAGAACCGCATCAACGGCATGATCGCCGGCCGCCCGGACTGGGTGATCTCGCGCCAGCGCGCCTGGGGCGTGCCGATCGCGGTGTTCGTGTGCGAGAAGGGCGACGGCTCCGCCGAGATACTGCAGGACGAAATCGTCAACCAGCGCATCGTCGAAGCCTTCATGGAGAAAGGCGCCGACGCCTGGTACGCCGACGGCGCCCGCAAACGTTTTCTTGGGCCGCGCGCCACTGAGGAATGGAAGAAGGTCGACGACATCTGCGACGTCTGGTTCGATTCAGGCTCGACGCACGCCTTCGTGCTCGAAGACCGCCAGAACTTTCCCAACCTCGGCAACATCGTCCGCAAGATCGACGGCGGCGACGATACCGTGATGTATCTGGAAGGCTCGGACCAGCATCGCGGCTGGTTTCATTCGTCGCTGCTGGAAAGCTGCGGCACCCGTGGCCGCGCGCCCTATGACGTGGTGCTGACCCACGGCTTCACGCTCGACGAGAACGGCCGCAAGATGTCGAAATCGCTCGGCAACACCGTCGAGCCGCAGAAGGTGATGAAGGATTCCGGCGCGGATATCCTGCGCCTCTGGGTCTGCGCCACCGATTATGCCGACGACCAGCGCATCGGTCCCGAAATCCTGAAGAACACCATCGAGACCTATCGCAAGCTGCGCAACTCGATCCGCTGGATGCTCGGCACGCTGCATCATTTCGATCCCGCCGACGCGGTCGCGCATGCGAACATGCCCGAGCTTGAACGGCTGATGCTGCACGAGCTGGCCAAGCGCGCCACCATCGTGCGCCAGGCCTATGCCGAGTTCGACTACAAGACGGTGGTCGCGACGCTGGCGGCGTTCATGAACACCGAATTGTCCGCGTTCTATTTCGACATCCGCAAGGACGCGCTGTACTGCGACCCGCCGTCCTCGGTGACGCGCAAGTCTGCGCTGACGGCGATCGACATCATCTGCGATGCGATCCTGCGTTGGCTGGCGCCGGTGCTCAGCTTCACGACCGAAGAGGCGTGGCGGATGTACCGGCCGGACGCGGAGCCGTCGGTGCACCTGACGCTGTTCCCCGAAGGCTTTGACGACTTCCGCAACGACGCGCTCGCCGCGAAGTGGGAAACCATCCGCGACGTTCGCCGTGTCGTCACCGGCGCGCTCGAACTCGAACGCGCCGCCAAGAACATCGGCTCGTCGCTGGAGGCGTCGCCCTTGGTCTATGTGTCGGATGCGAACATCTTCAACACGCTGTTCGACATCGATCTGGCCGAAGTCTGCATCACCTCGAACGCGATGGCGACCAACGACCAAGCGCCGACCGGCGCCTTCGCCCTCCCCGACGTTCCCGGCGTCGCCGTGGTCGTCGAAAGGGCGGTTGGCACCAAGTGCGCCCGCTCGTGGAAGATCCTGCCGACCGTCGGCGAAGACGCCGAATATCCCGACGTCTCGCCGCGCGACGCGCAGGCACTGCGCGAATGGAAGGCACTTGCCGCGGGCGAGAAGCCGGTTGATGCGGTCGAAGCGCCCGTCGCGCCGGTCCGGTTGGTCGAGCCGCAGCCCGTCGAACCGGAGCCGCCGTCAAACGAAACGCCTGAGCCAGCCGTGCCGGAAGCCGTGACGGCTGCCAAGCCGAAGAAGATCCGACCGAAGAAGGCTCCGGACAGCACGGAAGCCGTCAAGGCCGAGACGCCAGCCAAGGTCACCACGGCCGCGACGGCCGAAAAGGTCGTCGAGGCCGAGAAGC
>CADEDX010000140.1:0-9371 GCA_902826195.1 uncultured Bradyrhizobium sp.
CAGCCGATAGCGGCGGTACACAAAATCCAAATCGAGTCAATAGCAACGGCTGCCCCCTTGCTCACGGGACGATCCGCAGCAGCTCTGGCAATGCTGCGATACTCGGCCATCACCTCTGGAGGGATCAAGGACACGACGAGCCAAATTCCGATCGGAACAATAACTAAATCGTCCAGGTATCCGATGACCGGGATGAAGTCCGGAATCAAATCGATTGGAGAAAGCGTATAACTCGCAACAGCCAACGCCAGCGCTTTCGCATACCACGGCACTCGCGGATCACGGGCCGCAAGATAAATCGCATGAACGTCCCGTTTGAGGGACCGCGCCCAGGTTTTCAATCGATCTAACATCGTTGGCTCAAGCTGCCTTAGTTTCAAAAGCCTCTAGTACATCAACGATGGCGTTTCCCAAGCCGCTCGGTGACAGTGGCTGCCATCGCGGCGTTTACGCGAAGCGTCTTATGAACGCGAACGAAATATAGTACACCGCGAACAACGTAACCGTCGATCATCGGCACTGCGATGCGCCCGGCCAGGTCGCGCGCGACGCGGAGGCGCTAATGGACTGGTTGTAGGTCAGCGGACTCCATCTACCGCCACGGTAAATCCAGCCTCCGTGAGGTGTTGCGAAGATGTTGTGGGATGGTCGAAAAAGTTGCTCAAGCGACCAGGAAAGACGTGGTTGTGGGAAGCGGCATGATTGATCGTGTGCGGGATCGTGGCACCTCTATTTCAAGTACGCATGAACGACTTCGATGAGCTCGTCCGCCGCATCCGCATTGAGCGCGCCCGGATTCTTCTTTGGATCGACCAAATGGGTCCGAATGTGGTCCTCGACCACTTCAGCCATCAAGCCGGCGACGGAACCCCGTATGCCCGCGATCATATGCATGATGCGTTCGCATTCGGCTTCCTCTCCCAGCGCGCGCTCGATCGCCTCGACTTGGCCCTTGATCCGACGGACGCGGGCAAGCAGTTTTTTCTTTTCCCTTATGGTATGGCTCATTGCGACAACATAGCCTACCCCCCTATTCTACGCAATCGCCTTGTATTATCCCCCCCGGGGGGATACATGCTTGCCATGGCCAACGATCATGTTCACGTAACGCACGCCGGAATCCTCAAGCGTCTGAAGCGCGCAGAAGGTCACCTTCACAAGGTGATCGAGATGTTCTTGGACGGCCGCCCCTGCCTCGACCTGGCGCAGCAGCTTCATGCCGTCGAGAAAGCCATCAGCGAGGCGAAGAAGACGCTGATCCACGATCACGTCGATCATTGCCTGGACACCGCCGCCAACGGCGGGAAGGCAAAATCGACCGAACGCGTGCTCGCCGAGTTCAAGGCGATCTCGCGCTACCTATGACGGCGACGTAGCCGTTCCTCACCAGCAACCGTCAGTAGTCTCGCATGGCCATCCGACCGATCACCGTCACAGCCTTTGTCCTGGGTGCCGCACTGGCGCTCGGCGCTCCGGCGTTGCAGCGGGTATCCGGTTTCGGGGTTCCGGCGGCCGTCGCGCAGCGGGACGCCAAGCCCGCCGGATCGTCGAACAAGTCCACAGTCGTGGCGATGGACGATGAGCGCATACGCCTTGCTGAGATCGAGCAGCGCAGCGTCGGACCCGCTACGATCGCGAGGCGCCTGGCCGTGCCCGGCACCGTCGTCCCCGATGCCGGCCGCGTAGCACATGTCGCCGTCAAACTGTCGGGCACGGTCGCCGAACTAAGCAAGAATATCGGCGACGACGTCGTCAAGGACGAGATTCTGGCCGTCCTCGAGAGCCGCGAGATTGCCGATGCCAAGAGCGAATATCTGGCGGCCCGGCTGTCGAACGATTTGCAGCAAGATCTGACCGCTCGCGACAAATCGCTTTGGGAGGGACGCGCCGTTCCGGAACAGCAGTACATCCGCTCGCGCAATGCGGCGGCTCAAGTTTCGATGCGTCTCAACATTGCGCGCCAGAAGCTGCTGGCCCTGGGCGTGCGGGCGGATGAAATCGAAGCACTTCCGCAAGCCCCCGACGCCCTGCTGCGCAGCCAGAACGTCCGTGCTCCAATCTCCGGACGGGTCGCGGAACGCCGGGTCGAACTTGGCACGGCCGTCGGTCGCGATAGTCTCGAAACCGAACTCTTCGTCATCGTCGACCTCGGCCGCGTCTGGATCGACCTATCAGTCTCCTCGGCCGATCTGCCTGCGGTCAGGGAGGGACAAGCGGTCAACGTCGCGACGCGTGGTCAACCGGAGGCAGGCACCGCGAAGATCGTCTTCGTGAGCCCACTGCTCGACAAGGATACCCGTACCGCGCGCGTCGTTGCGGCCATCGATAACGCCGACGGCCGCTGGAGACCAGGGTCGTTCGTCACGGCCGCTATCGCCATCGAGGAGCACACCGCTCCCGTGGTCGCGCCGTTCGGCGCCGTCCAAAACGTCGGAGGCCGCAAGGCCGTCTTCGTCCGCACCAGGGAGGGGTTTGAGAAGCGCGACGTCGTCTTGGGCCAGCGCGATGGCCAATCCGTCGAGATCGTCTCGGGCCTTGCGGCCGGCGAGATCATCGCGGTGTCGAACACGTTCTCGCTGAAGGCGGAACTGTCGAAGCCCGGCGAAGAGGACTGAGCGATGATCGAGTGGATCGTTGATTTTTCGGTAAAGCGCCGGTGGCTGGTCCTGCTCGTCACGCTCGCCGCCGCCGCGTCCGGTCTCTGGTCGCTGACTAAGCTGCCGATCGACGCCGTTCCGGACGTGACCAACGTCCAGGTGCAGGTTAATGCCGTCGCGCCGTCGCTTACGCCGGTAGAGATCGAAAAGCAGGTCACCGTCGCGTTGGAGACCGCGCTCGCGGGAATACCGGGACTGGAGTCTACTCGGTCGTTCTCTCGCAACGGCTTTGCGCAGATCACGGCGGTGTTCGCCGACCGCACCAATATCTACTTCGCGCGGCAACTGGTGTCGGAGCGGATCAACGACGCCAAGCCCAGCCTACCGCCGGGCGTCGACGTCAGGATGGGCCCGGTTTCCACGGGGCTCGGCGAGATCTACTGGTGGGCCGTCGAATACGAAAAGCCCGGCACGACCGCCCCCGTCCACGACGGCCAGCCGGGATGGCAGACCGACGGAAGCTACCTGACGCCGGAAGGCGAGCGTCTCACAGGTGAGTTCCAACGGACGGTGTACCTGCGCACGGTGCAGGATTGGATAATACGTCCGCAGATGAAGTCGGTGCCGGGTGTCGCCGGCGCCGATGCCATCGGTGGCTTCGTAAAGCAGTTCCAGGTCCAGCCGGATCCGGCGAAGTTGGTCGGTTACGGCTTGACGTTCGGCCAGGTGATCGCCGCCATCGAGGCCAACAACGTCAGCCGCGGGGCGAACTACATCGAGCAGAACGGAGAAGGTTACGTCGTGCGCGCCGCCGGGCGGGTCGAGAACATGGACGACATCTCCAACATCGTAGTCACCACCCGCGGCGGCATTCCCGTGAGGGTGCGGGACGTTGCCGACGTCGCGATCGGGCGCGAACTGCGCACCGGCAGCGCCAGCGTCGACGGTCGCGAGGTCGTGTTGGGAACAGCGCTGATGCTGATCGGCGGCAACAGCCGGACGGTCGCCGCGGCGGCCGACGTCCGGATCAAGGAAGTCAGCCGTACCCTGCCGCCGGGCATCTATGCGCATACCGTCTTGAATCGGACGCAACTGGTCGACGCGACGATCCATACGGTGGCGAGCAATCTGGCCGAAGGCGCGCTCCTTGTCATAGCCGTCCTCTTTCTGCTGCTGGGCAACATGCGCGCGGCCCTCATCACCGCCTGCGTGATTCCCGTGACGATGCTCATCACCGCTACCGGCATGCTGCAAGGGCGGATCAGCGCCAACCTCATGAGCCTGGGCGCGCTGGACTTCGGCCTGATCGTCGACGGCGCCGTCATCATTGCCGAGAACAGCCTGCGCCATCTCGCCGAACGGCAGCGCGAACTGGGCCGAACCCTATCGCTCGAAGAGCGCCTGTCCACAGTGACGGCTTCGACCTCGGAGATGATCCGTCCGACGGTGTACGGCCAGATCATCATCATCCTGGTGTACGTTCCCCTGCTCGCCTTTACGGGCGTCGAGGGCAAGACGTTCGAGCCGATGGCGCTGACGGTCATGATCGCGCTCGCGACCGCGTTCGTCGTTTCGCTCACCTTCGTGCCGGCCGCCATTGCGATCGCGGTGTCGAAGCCGGTGCGCGAGGACGAGAATTATTTTATCCGCCGGCTGAAGTCCGGATACGCACCCTTGTTGAGCCGCACGATCGCTAGGCCGCTGCCGGTGATGGTGGCGGCCGCGCTGATGTTCGTCGGCGCCGTTCTGTTGTTCGGTCGCCTCGGGCAGGAATTCACGCCAACCCTCGACGAGAAGAACATCGTCATGGAGGTAAAGCGCGTGCCGAGCACTGCGCTGGCGCAATCGCAACGGATGCAGCTTCTGATCGAACGCCAGATCAGCAAATTTCCCGAGGTGGCCTTCGTCTTCTCCCGCACCGGAACGCCGGATCTAGCTGCCGATCCGATGCCTCCGAGTTCGTCCGATACCTACATCATCGTCAGGCCGCAGAACGAGTGGCCTGATCCCGACACCACGAAGGACGACCTGATCAAGCGCATGGAGGCCGAAGCCACCAAGCTTCCGGGCAACAAGGTCGGCTTTTCGCAGCCGATCGAGATGCGGTTCAACGAATTGATCGCAGGGGTGCGCGAGGACCTTGCCGTGAAGGTGTTCGGAGACGACTTCGCGGAGATGCAGCGCACGGCAGCCCGGATCGCCGACGTGCTGCGCAAGGTTGACGGCGCCGAGAGCGTCAAGGTAGAGGAGACGGCGGGCCTCCCCTTCCTTGAGATCAAGATAGACAAGTCCGAGATAGCCCGGCGCGGTCTCAGCCTCGCGTCGGTCCAGGACCTGATCGAGACGGCCGTGGGCGGCCGCGCCGCGGGCCTAGTCTTCGAGGGTGACCGCCGATTCCAGATCATCGTGCGCCTCAACGATGCGCTGCGCAACGATATCTCGGCGCTTGAGGATCTTCCGGTCCCGCTTCCGAACGCCAATCCGAACGTTCCTTCTTCCTCCGTCCCGCTACGAGCGGTGGCCGCGTTCGAGCAGACCGAGGGCGCCAACCAGATCAGCCGCGAAAACGGCAAGCGGCGTGTCGTCGCGACCGCCGAAGTGCGCGGACGCGACATCGGGTCCTTGGTCACGGAGGCGCAAGCCAAGGTCGACGAGCAGGTCAAGCTCCCACCGGGGAGCTTCCTGACCTGGGGCGGACAGTTCGAAAATTTCTCCGTCGCGCGTCAGCGTCTGATGATCGTCGTGCCGGGCTGTTTTCTGCTGATCTATCTTCTCCTGTTCGGTGCGTTGGGCTCGCCGCGTGACGCCCTCATCGTCTTCAGCGCCGTGCCGTTGGCGCTGACCGGCGGCATCGCCGCGCTCTGGCTTCGCGGCATGCCGTTTTCGATTTCCGCGGCGGTCGGATTCATCGCCCTGTCGGGTGTCGCCGTCCTCAACGGCTTGGTGATGCTCACCCAGATCCGGAAATTGATTTTGGAAGGTATCGATACGCGCCTGGCCATCAGCCAAGGCGCCCTCACCCGCTTTCGCCCGGTTATCATGACGGCGCTGGTCGCCTCGCTGGGTTTCGTGCCCATGGCCATCGCGACGGGTACGGGGGCCGAAGTGCAGAAGCCATTGGCGACCGTCGTCATCGGCGGCCTGCTGAGCGCGACGCTACTGACGCTGCTGGTCCTGCCGGCACTCTACTCCTACTTCGCACCTGCCCAAGCACAGACGAAGCCCGACAGTGCATTCATCCCCAGCCGCGCGGCCGAATAGAAACCGAAGGTATGACATGTTGAAGCAAATCCAGGGCTGGTTCGGGATGTCGCCCCAAGGGCAATCGCTGGGACTCGGCCACGGGCCGGGCGATGGCAAGGGTCATGGCCACACGCACGGGTCGATAGATCCCACCATCGCGGCGACGACACGCGGCATCTGGGCGATCAAATGGTCGTTCGTCGTGCTGGCGCTTACCTCGGCCCTGCAGCTGGTGGTCGTGGTGATCTCGGGCAGCGTCGCGCTCCTCGCCGATACTATCCACAACGTCGGGGATGCCGTTACCGCGATTCCACTCTGGATTGCGTTCGTGCTGGCGCGCCGCAAGCCGAGCAAAACCTTCACGTATGGTCTCGGACGCGCCGAAGACCTGGCCGGGGTGGCCATCGTGGCGATCATCCTGTTCAGTGCCGTCTTCGCGGGCTACGAAGCCGTGGACCGTCTTATCCATCCCCAAAGCATCGATTTTATTCCCTGGGTGGTGGCCGCTGGCGTAATCGGATTTCTCGGGAACGAAGCCGTCGCGGTCTTCCGGATCCGGGTCGGACGGGAGATCAACAGCGCGGCGCTCATCGCCGACGGTTATCACGCGCGCACTGATGGCTTCACAAGTCTCGCTGTTGTCGTGGGTGCGGTCGGCGTGTGGCTGGGATTTCCGCTGGCGGACCCGATCGTCGGACTTCTTATCACCATCGCCATCTTCGGCATCGTCTGGCAGTCGTCCAAGGCGGTGTTCGTCCGGATGCTCGACGGCGTCGACCCCGAGGTCACCGACGAAATCAGACACGCTGCCGAGCACGTCGAAGGCGTCCGCGAGGTCCTTGACGTCAAGGCACGCTGGCTGGGACATCGCTTGCACGCGGACATCGGTGTCCGCGTCCATGCCGAAATGCCCGTCGCGGACGCCGACCGTTTGGCGGAAAACCTCCGGCACGAGATGCTTAAGCATATCCCCGCTCTTTCCGTTGCGAATGTCCGAGTATCGTCGAAAACCGTAGGCGCAGCCGAGATGTCCGCTGACCGTAGAGCGCCGGAGACGTTCCAATTTCGCAGCGAACTGGCAGAGGGCGAACTCTCGATCGCGAACACGCCGGCAGGGGAGCGGATGCGACTGACCCTGAGTCGGTCCGCAGCCGGGTTGAACGCGGTGGTGGTGATCGAGCGGGACGGACGGTCCGAGACGCTTGCGCTCTCACCGTTGTCGGGAAATCCCTTGAACTTCGAAAGCGCTTCCGCCCCATCTGAGCCCCATGCGTTCGACGGACAGCTGATCCTGTCGGCGGACGGCAAAAAAGACATTCGGGAGTTTCACACGACGAAGCCGGCAGCCACGGGCATTGGCTCTACTGCGCGCCGCAAGCATGGCCTTCAAGGCCGGTAGAGGCGCGCGCGGCATCCCTCTCTCGCCATACTCGGCGTGCATGTCTGTAGTCCTCGAAGCAGTCGATGCTGCCGCCAAGGTACCCCTTTAGTCTGCCCTGTTGCGGCGCGGGAACAAAATGTCCCGGCGATCGGTCGGGATGCTGCCGGTTGGTGTACAATCTTTGATTGGGCCCGAAGAAGCTTTGAGCGAGAACGCGGCGCATGGTGCAAGCATTCCTTCCGCTCTCCTGAAGCCTGCAGACCAAGACCATGAAAGATGGGCAGAGATGATCATGCACGGGACCAGCCCAGGCACGATTTGATCGACATGCTCTCCCTCGGCGGCGACGGAAGCGTCTCGATCGAGGTCGAGCGTGGAGTCGACGACAATCCGGTGACTGCGGCTCACCCTAAGGCTGCAGCAGCATGGCGCGGAGGACGCCGGTCGAGTTGAGCTTAGATGCTTTGCCGCCGCCGGTGTCGCAGCGACGCAGCTGACGATCATGACGGCTGCAAGCAAACGGTTCGACGAGTACCACGCACGACGGGCAACACATGCCCGACCGCCGCAATCGCCTGTTCAAATGCAATGGATGATATCGGAATTCTCTCCCTCGCATCGGAGCGAATCTTGCCCTTAACGAAACCGCCTGCCATTCCATTGCATTCGGTGGCGGCAAACCGAACCTCTTTGACTGCAATCTATGTCGATCGACGGGATACCGGACTCATTAGACATGTCGATTTCCAAGACGTCCCCTCGCCAAACCTCGCGAAGATTGCCTCTTTTGGAAACAAAAATGCGATGAAGGCAGCCGTTCGGCGAACAAAGTGCATCTCGGTTGAAACACTCTACTTGGTCGAAGTGGATTGCGATAAACTCCACGCCTTCCTTTCCTTTCAGGTATCGCAGGAAGCCCGTTCGAACATTTATTGCGTCGCCTCTGCACAGTAGCTGCGCTGCTTTGAACGCCTTGTGGATAGCCGGTTGAAGTCGTTGCAGCCGCTCGTATGATAACGTGGAGAATTTGCCCTGCGCGATTCCCGACGCGCGCGCGATAGCACCAGTAGAGATCACACACATCATCAGTGCTATGAACAGGCGCAGCATGCAACATTCCTTTGGTCAGACAATTCGGCGGCGCGTGGTCCAGATGGTTTGAAGATGACGCCGAACTCCTTTTCGATGATCCTCGGAAAGCTCTCCGAAACTTGTCGTACGCCGCCGCCAACCCGCGCTGGGCGGCCACCCGGCCGCCGGAGCCGCTCCGAGCCTACCTGCGCAGGCAGGGGAATTGCATGTGGAAAAAGGCCAATCGGATTCGGTGCTTGTGCTGCGGTCGGTTCGAACGCTTGCACTCGCCATTCGCGCTTCGATTCCGGTTTGTTCTCCTTCCGATTCGGCTGCTCGTTGCGGTGTTGCTGGTGCAGACCCAAGCCAAACAACGCAAGAGACTCGCGAATTTCCACATGCGATAGCCCTGCCTGCGCAGGGAGCCCGGCAAACTTTCAACCGGCTCGCGCGGGGCAGGACGTTCGGACGAATCGCGGCCGATCTTGGACTGCAGTTCCATCAGATCGATGAAGACGTCGGCCTGGCGCCGCAACTCGTCGGCGATCATCGGCGGCTGGCTGGAGATCGTCGAGACGACGGTGACGCAAACGCCGCGGCCTTGCACCGCCTCAACCAGCGAGCGGAAATCCCCATCGCCGGAAAACAGCACCATTTGATCGACATGCTCGGCGATCTCCATCGCATCGACCGCTAATTCGATGTGCATATTGCTCTTGACCTTGCGGCGGCCGCTGGCGTCGATGAATTCCTTGGTTGCCTTGGTCACGACGGTATAGCCGTTGTAATCTAGCCAATCGATCAACGCGCGGACCGACGAATGTTCCTGATCTTCGATGATGGCAGTGTAGTAGAATGCGCGCAGCAACGCTGCGCAGCCCTGGAATTCCTTGAGAAGGCGTTTGTAGTCGACATCAAAGCCAAGTGTCTTGGCGGTGGCATAGAGGTTGGGTCCATCGATAAAGAGCGCGATCCTGTTTTCCAATGCTATTGCTCCTAGATCGTCCGGGCGGGCATTTCAATCGGCCACCCGATTGGTTTTGTCGTATGCGTCTTCCTCATTGAGTCGAGATCCGGAG
>CADEDX010000140.1:9399-11036 GCA_902826195.1 uncultured Bradyrhizobium sp.
AATGGGGGACCCAAGACCGTGCTTGCGTCTTTCCCGCTGGCGACGTTTCAACATGCAGAGATTCCTAAGGGCTCGTTGTTTCTGTATTCTGGACCGCGATGAGCGTCACACCCTAGTGAAGCGTCTGGCACATGTAGGGAGACCGTGGCTACTCCTCTATCGGATTGACAGCCACATCAGCCGCCATCGCGGTTAGCCTCCCGAAGACATCGACGGGCTCGACCCAATACGTGAGGCTGTCAATCCGAGCATTCTTACGCAGGTCGTCGAGCAATTTCGTCACCCACTGCCGCGGCAGCACTGCGACCAGCACGCTAAGCTTCACTCGCCCCCGCACCCGCTCGTTGACGCTTGCTTCCTTGAAGTCGAGGCCGTGGCCATCGCTGACCCATGTCGTGAACCCGCTAATGGGTGGTTCAGCCCTCAGCAAATACTCGACGACAATGTCCTCTCCGCTTGGAGGGAAGGCGAGTGTGAGCTTGCATAAGGACTTGTCCATTCGAGACTCCGGGTGTGCAGTGTGGTTTGGGCCGCCGGGACGCCGAAGCGTCGAAACAGGATAGGCAGGAGAACCAGCGTTAAGGCCGTTGAGGTGACGAGGCCGCCGATGACTACGATCGCGAGCGGCTTTTGGATTTCCGAGCCAGGTCCGTCTGCGAACAGCAGCGGCACCAGCCCGAAGGCGGCGATGCTGGCCGTCATGAGAACCGGCCGAAGCCGCCGGACCGAGCCTTCATAGATGGCCCGATCTAACGGAAGCCCGCTGTCCAGCAACTGATTGAAATAACTGACCAGAACCAGCCCGTTGAGCACGGCGATGCCGAGCAGCGCGATAAAGCCGACGGAAGCCGGCACCGACAGATATGCGCCGGAGACCCACAGGGCCAGCATGCCTCCCACTAATGCAAAGGGCACGTTGGCAAGAATGAGCAGTGACTGGCGCATGGAGCGCAGCGTTGCGAAAAGCACAACGAGGATGAGACCCAGCGCGATCGGGATGACGATCGCAAGCCGGGTTGCCGCGCGGCGCTGGTTCTCGAACTGGCCGCCCCAGACCAGCCGGTATCCTGACGGAAGCTGGACCTTCTCAGCAACCGCCTTCTGTGCATCCTGGACGAAACCGACAAGGTCGCGGCCCGACACGTAGCCCTGCACGATGGCAAAGCGGGACGCGTTTTCACGGTCGATCTTGACGGCGCCAGCCTTACGTCCGATGCGCGCAACATCCCCGATCCGCACCAGGCCGCCGTCGCCGGCCGCGAGTTGCATCCGGCTGAACAGCTCGGGCGTGTCGCGAACCGCCTCCGGCCCGCGGACCACGATGTTGGTCCGCCGCCGCGGTTCTGCGACAATCCCGGCAGTGCCACCTTCAAGCAGCGTGCGCAGTTCATCCTGAATGCCGGTGACCGACAAACCGACCCTGCCTGCCGCCATGCGGTCAACGTCGATCTGCAAATAATCGACCTTGTCGTTCGAGACCGTCGATACCTCGGTTGCGCCAGGGACGCTTCGAAGAGTCGATTGGATTTGACCTGCCAACTCGGACAACACCTTGAGATCAGGTCCGAAAATTTTGATCGCAAGATCGCCACGGGCGCCGGTCAGCATTTCCGATGTGCGCATCTCAATGGGCTGCG
>CADEDX010000140.1:11046-13299 GCA_902826195.1 uncultured Bradyrhizobium sp.
CGCGACCAGCCGGTCCTTGTCGGGCTCGCGCCACTGGGCTTTCGGCTTCAGGACGAGAAAGGCGTCGGTCTCATTAGGACCCATCGGGTCGAGGCCCAACTCGTCAGAGCCGACACGCGAGATCACGCGATCGATCTCAGGCACCTTTGCGAGCAGGGTGCGCTGGATCAGGAGATCGGCGTCGATGCTGGCCTTGAGATTGATCGACGGTAGCTTGATGGTTTGCACAATGACGGAGCCCTCGTCCATGCTGGGCATAAATGTCTTGCCGACGGCTCCATACGCCACCACGGCAAGGCCAATCCCGCCGAGAGCAATGAGGTAGACCGGCAGCGGATGAGCGAGGCAGCTTCTGAGCAGCGGACCATAGCCACGGGTCAGCAGCCGCATCAGCAACGGCTCGCCATGGTTGCCGCCGCGCAGCAGAAAGGACGAGAGCACCGGGATCAGCGTCAGCGACAGAACCAGGGAGCCGCTGAGGGCGAAGATGATCGTCAATGCGACCGGAGCGAACAGTTTGCCTTCCAGGCCCTGCAGCGACAGCAGCGGTAGAAACACGAGACAAATGATGAAGATGCCCGACGCGACCGGAATCGCGACTTCGCTGGCCGCCTGGTAAATCTGATGCAGCAACGGCACTTTTCCGTCGCCCGGATCATGATTGAGACGCTCGACCGCGTTTTCAACGACAACGACCGCGGCATCCACGATGAGGCCGAGCGCGATGGCGAGGCCGCCGAGGCTCATTAGGTTGGCGGACAGCCCGAACGCCTGCATCATGATGAAGGTGACGAGCGCCGCAAACGGCAGCGTTACGGCGACAACGAGCGCCGCTCTGAGATTTCCCAGAAAGGCGAGCAGCAGCAGAACGACGAGGACGGTTGCCTCAATGAGAGCCTTCTTGACCGTTCCAACGGCGCTCTGGACAAGATCCGAACGGTCATAGAACGGTTCGAGCCGAACGCCTTCAGGCAAACTTGGCTTTAACTCGTCGAGCCGCTGGCGGACAGCCTTGACGAGCGCATTGGCGTCAGCCCCTCTGAGTGACAACACGAGTCCTTCGACCGCCTCGCCTGTCCCGTCTTTCGTAACCGCGCCATAGCGCGTGAGGCTGCCGATATGGACGCTGGCCACATCATGCACCCTGAGGATTTTCCCGCGTTCGGATTTGAGCACGATCTGCTCGAGGTCGTGCGGGGTCTGGATTGCGCCTTCAGCGCGCACCACCAGCGCTTTTTCACCCTCGCCTAGGCGGCCCGCGCCGTCATTGCGATTGTTGGCCTGAATCGTCGCGATCAGCTTTGAGACGTCGAGTCCGGCGGCGGCCAACGCCGCGCTATCCGGCGTCACCTCGAAGGTCTTTACCAGACCGCCCAACGCGTTGACGTCGGCGACGCCCGGAATTGTTCTCAGCGCCGGCCGTATGGTCCAATCCAGCAGGGTGCGGCGCTCTTCAAACGAAAGGCCGCCTCCTTCGATCGTGAACATGAACACGTCGGACAGCGGCGTCGAGATCGGCGCGAGGCCCCCGGAGACGTTGGCCGGCAAATCACCGCGCACGCCGGCCAGCCGTTCAGCGACCTGTTGGCGCGCCCAATAAATGTCGGTCCCGTCGACAAAATCGATAGTGATATCCGCGATGGCATATTTAGCGGACGCACGCAGAATGGTCTGGCGCGGAATGCCGAGCAGTTCCATTTCCAGCGGGGTGATGACCCGGGTCTCCACCTCTTCGGGCGTCATGCCCGGCGCCTTTAGGATGATCTTCGCTTGAACCGGCGCGATGTTGGGGAAGGCGTCGATCGGGATGTTTTGAAACGCGTAGCCGCCGGCGCCGGCGATGAGCACCGCGACCAACAGGACGAAAACGCGCTGGGTCAGGGCGAACTCGATTAAGCGGCGCAGCATGCTCACTCCCTGGGAATGAGGTTTTCAAGCAGCGAAAGGCCGCTTGCCGCAACCATCTGTCCCGGCGTCAGATCGCCTTCGACCGTGGCAGCCGACGTCGTTTTTCCCCTAAGCTTAACGGGCACCACGTTAAACCCGGTTTCATTGCGCACGAAGACGGCATTGCTCTCGCCTATCCAGACGACCGACGTCGCCGGCACTTCGAGACCGCCCGAAGCAGAGGGACGAATGATGCTCACCGCGATCATCTGTCCGGCAACGAGGCCGGATCGCGGCGGTACCTCGGCAAGCATTGTCGCCGACCGCGTCATGCGGTCGAGCGCCCGACCGATCGAGATCACCTTG
>CADEDX010000141.1:0-1747 GCA_902826195.1 uncultured Bradyrhizobium sp.
GGCACTCAGCGCGCGGTGGTCGCTGGCTATGACTGGGGCGGCCGCGCGGCCTGTGTCGGTGCCGCGCTGTGGCCGGAGCGCTGTATCGGGCTGGTCTGCGTCAATTCCTATCTGATCCAGGATATCGCCAACGCCATGGCGCCGCAGCGCCCCGACCGCGAGGTGGCGCTGTGGTACCAGTATTACTTCCAGCTCGAACGCGGCCGGGCGGGGCTGGCCGCCAACCGGCGCGAAATCGCCAAGATATTGTGGGCGCAGTGGTCGCCGAACTGGCCGTTCGACGATGCCTGTTTTGAACGGACGGCGGTGGCTTTCGACAATCCTGACTACGTCGACGTGGTGATCCACAGCTATCGTCACCGCTTCGGTCTGGCCGAGGGCGATCCGCAATACGCCGAGATCCAGCGCCGGCTGGCGGCGCTGCCCGTCATCACGGTGCCGACGATTACCATGGACGGCGCAGGCGATGGGGTCATCGCAGCGACCGACGGCACGGCCAGCGCGCCGAAATTCACCGCCCGTCGCGGCCATCGGGTGATTCCGGTCGCCGGTCACAACCTGCCGCAGGAGGCGCCCGAGGCGTTTGCCGCGGCGGTCATGGAGCTGAACAAGGCGTAGGCGATGGCTGAGTCCGTTGATCGCGGTCGTCGCCTGCTGCTCGGGGCGACCCTGTCGGTTGTCGCCGGCAGCGCCTTCGCCCAGGCGGGCGCAGCCATACGTCCGGCTGTCGCGCCGTTGCGGCAGATGAAGCCTTTGAAGCATGTCGATGCCGGTGTTCTCGACATTTCCTATTATGAAGCGGGGCCGGCGGATGGCCCGGTCGCGATCCTGCTGCACGGCTTTCCGTATGACATTCACAGCTATGTGGACGTCGCGCCGCAATTGGCGGCGCAGGGCTGCCGCGTCATCGTTCCCTGTCAGCGCGGCTTCGGTGCGACGCGGTTTCTCGACGCGGCGACGCTGCGCTCGGGCGAGCAGGCGGCGATCGGCGCCGATGTCATTGCGCTGATGGACGCGCTGAATATCCGCCGCGCCGTGCTGGGCGGGCATAATTGGGGTGGCCGCGCCGCCTGCGTTGCCGCAGCACTGTGGCCGGAGCGCATTCGCGGCATGGTGACCGTGAACAGCTACCTGATACAGGTCCTGACGCGCGCCGGGGTGCCGATCAGCCCGATATACGAAGTCGCGCTCTGGTACGAGTATTATTTTCAACTCGAGCGCGGCCGGGCGGGGCTGGCCGCGCACCGCCGCGAGATCGCCCGGCTGTTGTGGAAGCAGTGGTCGCCGGCGTGGAATTTCGACGACGCCACTTTCGAGCGCTCTGCGACGGCGCATGACAACCCTGATTATGTCGATGTCGTCATTCACAGCTATCGCCATCGCTTCGGCTCGGCGGCAGGCGATCCGCGCTATGCGGAACTGCAGCGGCGGCTGGCGACGATGCCGCCAATCTCCGTGTCTTCAATCACGCTGGATGGTGACAAGGACGGCGTGCTGCCCGCGAGCGACGGAAGCGCGAGCGCCGCCAAATTCACCGGCCGCCGCATTCATCGGGTGGTGCATGGCGCCGGCCATAATGTACCGCAGGAGGCGCCGACGGCATTTGCTGCCGCGGTCATGGAGCTGATGCATACGTGACGGCGAGTTTGACGCATAGCAAGCCGCTACGAAAACCGTCATCCTCCCCGAACAAGTTCTCCAAGAAGAACAGAAATTTTACAGGGCGGAATTTCCATTGCGAAGCGTT